>DAIOEI010000016.1:0-16071 GCA_036746335.1 Hydrogenophaga sp.
CTGGCGCTGTCCTCTGCCGCCTGGGCTGACCCCTGCGAGCCTTTGCGCGAGCGGATTGAATCGCAGATTCGGGCCAAGGGTGTGCGCGACTTCGTTCTCACGGTGGTGCCGGTGGGCGCGGAAGTTCAAGGCAAAGCGGTGGGCTGGTGCGACACCGGGCAACGCAAGGTGGTCTATCGTCGCGGCGTGCACGAGACGTCTTCCGCAGATGTGGACACGATACCAACAGCAGCCGCTGACCGGCCCGGTGTCTCTTCCGTTACCGCGCAACCGGCAAGGGCGCGCGTTCGGGTGCAAATGCCGGCTCGGGGGGTATCCATTGCGCCCACTATTCGGACGAAGGTCATCACCGAATGCCGTGACGGCCTGGTGATCGTCCAGGGCGACTGCCCGGGCTGATTCACGTTGGTTTACGCCAGTTCTTTGAAGCTCTGAAGCGGTGCCAAGGGGGTAAAAGCGCCCGGGCGCTTGGCCTGCATGGCTGCAATCGACTCGCGCACGTGGGCGTTGCTCCAGATCGCGCCCTGCAGCCAGCCCATCTGGCGCAGGCTGTCTTCTACACTGTGGTCGCGCGCGTAGGTCACGGCCTGCTTGGTGCCCCAGATGGCGATCGGTGGTTTGCTGGCAATTTCTTTGGCGCACTGCAGTGCGGCAGCGAGCATGGCTTCCGGCGCGTCGAACACCTCGTTCACGAGCCCGCAGGCCATGGCCTTGGCCGCCGGCATGCGCCGACCGGTGTAGGCCAGCTCCTTGACCATCGCAAACGGTATCAGCTTCGGCAGGCGCTGCAGCGTGCCGACGTCGGCCACCATGCCGATGTTGATTTCCTGGATGCAGAAGAAGGCATCCGCCGTGGCGTAGCGGATGCAGCCGCAGGTGACCATGTCTACCGCGCCGCCGATACACCCGCCCTGGATCGCAAAAATCACCGGGCAGCGCAGCGTCTCGATCTTGGTGAATGTGGCTTGCATGTCGGTCAGCAAGTCAAAAATGGCGGCGCGGCCTTCGGGGCTCTGGTCGTCCATTTGAATGGCACCGGCAAAAGTCTCCAGTGCCATACCGGCGGAAAAGTGTTTGCCGGTGCTGCTGATGACCAGCGCCCGTGCCGTGCCCTCGCGGTGCAACGCGGTGACGATGTCGTCCAGCTCGCGCCAGAAGGTCGGGTGCATGGTGTTCATCGCGTCCGGGCGGCTGAGCACCAAGTGGGCAATGTGCCCGTCAATCCAGTTCAGGGAAAAGCAGGTTGGTGTGGTCATCATCGGCTCTCGTGGGTCGTGAAGAGGGGGTCAAGGCAATGTAGTGTGACGCGTGGGCGTCATCTGTCCCGGGTTTGACCAGCTTGCCCACCCGCACCCCCAGCAGGCGAAAGCGCCGACTCAGGTCCACCCGCTTGAGGCACAGGCCTGCGTGGCGGCGGATCACCGCCGCGTCGGCGGTGGCATGGTCGATCGTGATGTCGCGTGTGACCTTCTCGAAGTTGTCGAAGGTGATCTTGATGCCGATGGTCTTGCCCGCATAACCCTTGCGCTGCAGGTCGGCGGCCACCTGCTCGCACAGCCGGGTGAGTACCGCGCCCGCTTCGGTCCGGTCGCGCACCGCATGCAGGTCGCGCTCGAAGGTGGTCTCGCGGCTCATGCTGACTGGCTCGCTCTCGGTCACCACCGGTCGATCGTCGCGCCCCCAGGCGGCCTCGTGCAACCAGGCGCCGTAGCTCTTGCCGAAGGTCTCGACCAGCCACTGCTTCTCCCGCGCGGCGAGCTCGCCGATGGTGCGGATGCCTTGGGCCTGCAGCTTCGCGTCGGCCTTGGGCCCGATGCCATTGATCTTGCGGCAGGGCAGCGGCCAGACCTTTGCTTCCAGGTCTTGTGTCCAGAGCACGCTGATGCCATTGGGTTTGTGGAACTCGCTCGCCATTTTGGCCAGCAGCTTGTTGGGCGCCACGCCAATCGAGCAGGTCAGACCCGTGGCCTGAAAGATGCTCTTCTGGATCAGCCGCGCGAGCACGCGCCCGCCCTCGCGTTGGCCGCCGGGCACCTCGGTGAAATCGATATAGACCTCGTCCACGCCGCGGTCCTCCATCACCGGTGCGATCTCGGTGATGGTGCGCTTGAACAAGCGCGAAATGCGTTTGACTTCTTCGAAGTCCACCGGCAGCAAGATGGCGTCCGGGCACAGCTTGGCGGCTTTCATCAGCCCCATGGCCGACCCGACGCCAAACTGCCGCGCCGCGTAGGTGGCGGTGGTGGCCACGCCCCGGCCGGTGTAGCCTTTGAGGCGCGGGAAATGCGCCACCGGGATGCGGTCCAGCGAATCCGGACCCCAGTCGCTTTCTGGGTAGGCCGCGCGCAGGCGGGCGAACAGCTCGTCCTCGCGCCGGCGGCCCCCGCCAATCACCACCGGCAGACCTTTGAGTTGCGGGTAGCGCAGCAACTCCACCGAGGCGTAAAACGCATCCATGTCCAGGTGGGCGATGCGCCGGGGCAGGGGCTGTGCGGGGGAGGCGGTTGCGTTCACGGCTCAAGCATAGCGCCGCACCGGTTGGTGCTGCTTCATGAGACCCAGGGGCTCCGTGTCACCCCTCTTGTGGGCAGGCCCGGGCTTGGTTAGCGTGTGCACATGTTGTCCAACAGCACACCGCCTGCGCCCCAAGCGCGCACCTGGAGCACCGATCACGTCAGCGCTGGCGAGCGGCTGGATTATTGGGTGGGCGCCATCTGCGAGGCCTTTCTGGAGATGGACTGCAGCTCCCGCGCAGCAACGTGTTTTGACGGGCACCTCACGCATCTGCAGACCGGGCAGATCGCCATCAACCGGGTGCAGGCATCCACGCAGGATGTGTACCGCACCCCAGGAGCCATCGCCCGCAGCAGCCGCCATCCGTTTTATCTGATCACGCAGACCGAGCAGGCCTGGCACGTGAGGCAAGGTGGGCAGGCTGTGCACTTGCGACCCGGCGATGCGGTGCTGGTGGATGCTGCCCAGGTGTATGAGCTGCACTTTCCCCAGGCGGTTTCGTGTCTGTCGGTACAGATGCCCCGGGCATGGGTGGGCGAGTGGCTGCGCCAGGTGGAGGTCGGCGGTGTGCGCGTTGTACACCGGGACCGGGGCTGGGGGGCCGTGTTGTCGGCTCTGTGCACACAATTGGGAAGGCAGCCGGAGCTGGCGCTGCAAGCCCCCGATGACTGGCTGGAAAGCCAGTTCGGCGTTTTGCTGGGTGCCGCGCTCGAGCCCGACCCCACCGTTCCCGAGGCCAGCAGTGCAGGGCTGCACGCGCGTGCGCTGACGCTGATGTCCCAGCACCTGGACCGCCCTGGCTGGTCCGTGACGGAATTGGCCATCGCGCTGGGCGTTTCCGTGCGCAGCTTGCAGCGCGCCTTCACCCGCGTGGGCGAAACGGTTTTGGGCTGCTGGCGGCGCATGCGCATGGAGCGGGCCTGCCGCCTGCTGGCCCAGGGTCGTCTGGCGAACCTGTCGGTGGCGGCGGTAGCCCTGCGATGCGGTTACCCCGATCCCGCCCATTTCTCGCGGGATTTCCAACGCGAGACCGGTCAGACCCCGCTGCGCTGGGCCCGGAAACAGCGCGGTCTCTGACGCATCCGGTCCATGGGTCTGGCGCATTTGGGCCATTGCCCAGCGCCGATTGGCCGGACAGTGCTTGGCGGGTGGCTGAACACCCGTCAAATTTCCTCTGCGAAAAAGGAGTTATTCATGTCAGATACCTACGTTCTTGTTCACGGCGCCTGGCACACCAGCGAATTGATGGAGCCGGTGGCGCAACACCTGCGGGCCCTGGGTCATGTGGTGCATTGCCCAACCCTGGCCGGTAACCGGCCGGGCGACGACCGCAGCACGACCGGGCTGTCCGAGGCGGTTGCCTCGCTGGTGGACTACCTCAACCGGAACGACCTTGTGGAGGTGCGTCTGATGGGGCACAGCTACGGTGGCATGGTGATCAGCCACGCCGCCGACCAGGTGGGGCATCGCATCCGCCGATTGGTCTACTGGAACGCCTTTGTCCCGCTCGATGGCGAATGCCTCAACGACCTCGTTCCCCCGCATTACGTGGCTCTGTTCGACGGCATCGCGGCAGCCAGCCAGGGATCCGTCATGCTGCCTTACCCGATCTGGCGCGAAGCCTTCATCAACGACGCGGATGCCGCGCTGGCCGAGAAGGCCTACGGCCTGCTCAACCCGCACCCGTACAAGACCTTCACCGACAAGGCCCGGCTCTTGACACCGCTGGCGGCCATGCCCATGGGCAAGGCTTACATCAACTGCCAGCAGGACACCGCGATGCCGCACAGTCTGCCCTGGCATCCACGGCTGTCGGAGCGGCTGGGGCTGTTCCGCCTGGTCGAGTGCAGCGGCAGCCATGAATTGTGTTTTACCGACCCGCAGCGCCTGGCCGAGGCGATTGAATGCGCCGGGCGCGACTGATTCACCGGGGTTGACCGGGCGGCAACCGCACTAAGATTGTCACTGTGGGCGGCAGCCGCCTGCACACGGATCAACCCAGGAGCACGCATGAACGCAGTTTCCCGCCTGTTGGCGGCTTTGTTGGTGGCAGCGGGTGTGGCCGTGGCCGGCTGGTCGGTGGGGCAGGGCATGGAGCGTTTTCGCATGTCCGACCGGTCGGTGACGGTCAAGGGACTGGCGGAAAAAGACGTGCCCAGCGACTATGCGACCTGGGCGCTGTCTTTCCGCCGTGCAGCCAATGATTTTGGTCAGGTGCAGCAGGCGCTGGCTGCGGACCGTGAAAGTGTGATGGCTTTCCTGCGCGGACGCGGCTTCACCGACAGCGAACTGGAGGCGCGGCCGCTGCAGGTGCAGGACGTGATGGCGCGCGACTACGCCCAGGGCAATGTGCCCTTTCGATTCACCGGCAGCGGGCAGGTGCTCGTCAAGACCGACCGGGTGGCTGATGTCGCCAGTGCAGCTTTGGCGGTGGACCCCTTGATCCAGAGCGGCATCCAGCTGGGTGGTGATGGCGACGGCAGCAGCGGACCGCGCTACCAGTTGCGCGGTTTCAACGACATCAAGGCACCCTTGCTCGCTGAAGCCACCCGCAATGCCCGCGAACAGGCCCAGAAATTTGCGGCCGAAGCCGGTGCCGAACTCGGTGCGCTCAAGAGCGCCAACCAGGGCGTGATCCAGATCAGTGGCGCCGACGGCAACGATTTCGATGACGGCCGTTCGCGGACCAAGCGCCTGCGTGTGGTCAGCACCTTTTCCTACGAACTGAAGTAAGCCCCGCGACCCGCGCAGTGGCGGAGTGTGGGGGTCACGTTTCGCCGCCGGGAAGCCCCAAGGCGAAACAGCCCCCTTGGGGGGCAGCGACCCGCGCAGCGGCGGAGTGTGGGGGCAACGATCCGGCTCCTGGCCGCCCACTTCAAATCGACTTCTGTACCAGCCAGCCTCTGAACAGCCAGGGCAGGCTGGGCGCTGCATCAGCAGCCACGCCGCCCTTGTTCTCCACACTGATGGCCAGCTCCGAGACGGCTTCCAGAGCCTGGTCTGTCACCGGCATTTGCAGCGTCCTGTAGCGGCTGGTGATCACGCCCAGCGAGCGCGGTGGGCCTTCGGCACCGATAGCCCATAGCTGCATGGTGTCTTCCCGACCCTCCTTGACTTCGTTGAGGCGCTGCAATGTCAGCGCACCTTCTTGGGGGTTGTATGTGATCAGCATGGCTGGAAGCTGATCTTTGTCCATCAGCACCGCCACCTGCTGGATCTGTGGCACTTGCGCGAGGCGGGCCTGCGCGTGCCCGATCTGCGCCTGTAGCTGTGTCTGCATGCTGCTGCTGGCTGCCCAGCCAATCAGCAGCACCAGTGACAGAAAAATGGCCAAAGCACGCCACCAGGGGCTGACCCGTCGGGATGCTGGTACAGAAGTAGCTTGAGAAACCGCGTGATCTGTCGATGTCATGGGAAGAATAGGGGTTTATGTGTTGGTTTGCCGCAGCCTTCGGGCATACCATTTGCACCTGAAAATACCGCCGGTCTTCATTGTCCCACGCACGCCCATACCGGTTCCATCATGCCCGTCAGCGAACTCGAACGTTCAGCCACCCACTGGCCCGACAGCTTCTCCGAGCTGCCGACGCAGCCGGTCGGTCGGCTGATCTATGCCAGCTTGAGCCAGGTGGCCGGGCCGGTACTCGATGAAATGCGGCGTATCCGTAACCACGCCATCGTCCACAACCAGGTCGACAACATCCGGGTAGCGCTGTTGCACATGTGCGGCTGGTTCGTGGAGTGGATGGAGGGGCCGCCGGAAGCGCTGGAGCGTCTGGTGGAGCGCGTGTCCCAGGACCCTCGGCATCACGGCCTGAAGGTGATCCACCGCAGCGAAGGCCGCGCGCGTTTGCTGCGCCCCTGGATCGGATCGGTGGTGCAGACCCGCGAGTCGAGTTCGTCTTTTGCCCAGCGGGTGTTGTTTCTGAAGAACCAGCAGGCGCGCGGCATTGAAATGGAGCCGGCCAGTGTCTGGCTGGCGTTGTGTTCGCCCTTGCCGGAACATGTGGAGCCCGGTGCCCAGAACCCGGAGTATCCGCGTGTCATGCTGGTCTCTGCGCGGGGAACCCGCTCGTTTGACCTGCTCAACTGGCTGTACCAGGAAAACGGCGGCGAATTGGTGCGGCGCCGTTTTGCCGGTAGCACCGAAGACGCGCTGGACGTGGCCAGTGACTACCTGGACCTGCCCGCTTTGCAGCCGCACGGCATGCGTTTGATCGCCAACGCCCGCAAGGGCGTGGCGATGGGCATGATGCATGCTTTCTTGCCCGACTACGGCGCGGTAGTGGTGGTGCTTGACGCCGACCCAGCGCGCAACGAACGCATACTCAACCGACTTGTGGTGGCCTGCCATCAGGTGCACCACGCGCCGGTGATCGTGGGCTTGGGGCCGACCGCCTGGGTCACGCGCGACCTGAAGGATTTGGTGGAGCGCCAAGGCCTGCCCTGGCGTTCGGCTCCGGTAGCCGGTGAAGACGCCCACCTGGGTGACTACTGGGCTGCGCTGCACCCTGTGTTGCAAGACCTGGACTGAGCCGGGTCTTACAGCGGTGTCGGGAAAGTGCCCGGCAGCAGGATGGACTGGTCTACCGTTTCGATTTTCGTGTGGCCACAGAAGGCCATGGTGATGTCCAGCTCCTTGTGCAGGATTTGCAGGCACTTGCTCACGCCTTCCTCACCCATGGCGCCCAGCCCATACAGGAAAGGGCGGCCGATGTAGGTGCCTTGTGCACCCAAGGCGCGGGCCTTGAGCACGTCCTGGCCAGAGCGGATGCCGCCGTCCATGTGGATTTCAATCTGGCCGCCCACGGCCTCCACGATGGTTGGTAGGCACTCGATGCTGCTTTGTGCGCCATCGAGCTGGCGGCCACCGTGGTTGGAGACGATCAATGCGTCGGCGCCCGATTGCACCGCCAGCCGGGCGTCTTCCACGTCCTGGATTCCCTTGAGGATCAGCTTGCCGCCCCAGCGGTTCTTGATCCATTCCACATCGCCCCAGTTGAGACCGGGGTCGAACTGGTCGGCGGTCCAGCTCGCCAGGCTGCTCATGTCACCCACCCCGGTCACATGACCAACGATGTTTCCGAACTGCTTGCGCGGCGTGCCCAGCATGCCCAGCGCCCAACGCGGCTTGGTGGCGATGTTGATCATGTTGGCGATGGTCAGCTTGGGCGGTGCCGACAGGCCGTTCTTCAGGTCTTTATGGCGCTGGCCCAGGATCTGCAGGTCCAGCGTCAGCACCAGGGCCGAGCAGTTGGCGGCCTTGGCGCGGTCGATCAGGCGTTCGATGAAGCCGCGGTCCTTCATGACATAGAGCTGGAACCAGAAACCTTCGCCCGCGTGTTTGGCTACGTCCTCGATGGAGCAGATGCTCATGGTCGAGAGCGTGAACGGAATGCCGAATTTTTTGGCAGCCTTGGCCGCCAGGATCTCGCCGTCGGCGTGTTGCATGCCGGTCAGGCCGGTGGGCGCAATCGCCACCGGCATGGCCACCTTCTGGCCCACCATGGTGGTCTCGGTCGAGCGGTTTTCCATGTTCACCGCCACCCGTTGGCGAAGCTTGATCTTCTGGAAGTCGTCGTTGTTGGCGCGGTAGGTGCTCTCGGTCCAGGAGCCGGAATCGGCGTAGTCGTAGAACATGCGCGGCACGCGCTTCTGGGCCAGGATGCGCAGGTCTTCGATGTTGGTGATGACGGTCATGAACGTGTCTCCGGTGGTTGTGATGTTTGCTGCACTGATATTAGCGAGCCACCCTGCGCAGCGCTTGTGAAAGCCGGTTGCGCCTGCGTGAAATTTATTCCGGTGACTCCGGTGCGCCCTGCCAGCCCACGGGATGCCTTGAACGCGGACGATCCGGCTGCCATCATCGAGACCAACTTCATCAGCCAGGTCAAGGCCAAAGAGGCCGCGGTGACCCTCTTCGGCGCCGGTTGCGAGGTCGTCTATGAATTCACCGGCATTGGCGCAGTGCACGGCCAATGGAGGGCTCCAACTGCGCGGTGCCAGCCAGCATTCCGGGCCGGTGCCTGTTCTGATCGTTCCCGGCGGCCTGCCCGATCAACCAGAAGCGACGCTTGGACAGCGTCGCTTTTTTGGGCCTGATCGAGCCTCTTTTCAGGCGCTTTGGCTCAGTATCCGCTCTGCGTCGGTCAGGGGCTCCAACCAGCCCAGCTGTTGCTCCAGCACGGAAAGCGTGGCCTCTGAGGCATCCTGGCCCTCGGTCTGCCGCGCCCGAATACGGCGGCGCAGCTCTGCGGGTGGCGCCTCGCAGGCCAGGATGCCGAACGGGCATTGCACCGCCGCCGCCAGCGCGGAAAAAGCCTCGCGTTCATGGTGACGCAAGAAGGCGGCGTCCACCACCACGCTCCAGCCTTCCGCCAGCAAGGAGCGGCTGCGCGCGAGCAGGCTGGCGTAGGTGTCACCATGGGCTTGTGTGCTGTAGAGCCCGCTGTTGAGTGCCGAGCCACTGCTTTGCAGCGCAGCCAGCCCGTGGAGCCGCTTGCGTTCCACGTCCGAGCGCAATCGGATGGCGGGCGCGGTCTGCCCGGCCAGCCAGCGGGTGGAAGCCCAGGTCTTGCCGCTGCCCGAGAGCCCATGGGTGATGCACAAGCGCGGCGCCGGGGGCTCGGCGATCGCACTGGCCACCTGCAGGTAAGTGCGCACTTCCCGCAGTGCTGCGGCTGTTTCAGCCCCGGGCTGCCCGAGCCGGATACCCGCCACCTTGGCCCGCACCATTGCCCGGTACACCGCAAACAGGCGCCAAACCTCCACCGCCGAAGCATCACCGCTCGCATCCAGCCATTCGCTCAGCAGCAGGTTGGCGAGCCCGGCGCAGCCGATGCGGCGCAGATCCATCCACAGAAAGGCGGTGTCGGCAGCCACGTCGATCCAGCGCAGCGCATCGTTGAACTCGATGGCGTCAAACGGCAGCACCTGGTCGGCCGCGCCGCGCAGCAACACCAGGTTCGCCAAATGCAGATCGCCATGACCCTCGCGCACCCGACCCTCGACCCGGCGCTGCGCAAGCTGCGGAGCGAGCTGCGCGAACTGTGTCTCCGTCCAGGCGGCCATTGCCTCCAGCGCTGCGCGCGAGGCGAGGGCGTCTGGAGCGTCATGAGCCTCGAGCAGGGTGCGCAAGGTGCAGGTGTTGTCCCGCGCCAGCGCCATCCAGTCCTCGGGCTGGCCCCAGGCGCTGTCCGCGTCCGCCACCGCCGCGCCCGCCTGAAACGCCGCCAGGTACCGGGCCAGTTGCTGCACGGCTTCAGGCGGGAGCGCGCCACGCTGGGCCACATGGTCCAGACGGTCCGCCTCGGGAAATCGCCGCATGTGCACCGCCCATTCCACAGCCTGCGCCGGATCGCCGCCCAGGACCGGAGCTTGAGCGCTGCCGGTGATCGGGAGCGCTTCCAGGTAAAGCTGCCCGGCCGGACCATCGGTGGCAAAACGCCGGTTCACCCGCAACTCCGCCTCGCAGGCGGCGCGCCGGGCGGCCAGTGTGCTGAAGTCCATGAAACTCAAGTGGACCGGCTTTTTTATTTTGTAGACATGATCCCCCGCCAGCAGCACCCAGGCGCTGTGTGTCTGCATCAGCTCCACGCGGGCTACCGGATGCGGGTAGCGCGCCGGCTCCAGCAGCGCGGCCAACAAGGGCGGAACAGGCGCGGTCATTTCGGCACTGTACCGCTTCGGCAAACAGGTGCCCGGTGCGTTCGACCTGCCATCAGGTAAGCTTGCCCGCAGTTTCGTCACGCGCGCTGCGACCGATTCAAGCCATGACTTACTCTTTGAATACTCTGAACGCCGACCGGGCCAATGCACCGCCCAGCGTCTTGACCCGCCTGCTGCAAGAAGCTTCGCTGGCGGGCGGAGCGCTCGTGCTGGCTTTCTGCCTGCTGGCCCTGGTCAGCCACTCTCTGCACGACCCAGCCTGGAGCACCACCGGTACACGGGCAGAGATTGGCAACTGGGGAGGGCACCTGGGCGCCTGGCTCTCGGATATTGCGTACACCTTGTTCGGGTGGTCGGCCTGGTGGTTGCTGGCTGCCGGGCTGCGGGCATGGCTGGCTGCTCTGGCGCAACGCCTGCGGGTGCCAACGGTGTCGAGCCCACCATTGCCCACGCCAGATGGGGCGCCCTGGTGGTCATCGGTCTGGGCAAGGCGCATGGGCTTTGGTCTGGCCTTGGCGGTATTGCTGGCCGCCAGTTGCGCGCTGGAGTGGAGTCGTCTCTACCGATTGGAGCCGCTGCTGCCAGGTGCTGGCGGAGGCGTGCTCGGGCAGTGGCTGGGGCCGTTGGCGGTCAGCGGTCTTGGCTTCAATGGGTCGGCCTTGGTCATGCTGATGGTGTGGGTGATCTGCTTGCCTCGCGTGTTTCGGTTTTCCTGGGGTCATTGGGCCGAGCACCTGGGCGCCTGGGTGGACGGCTGGTTTGCTTCACGTCGCGAGAAGCGCGAAGCGGTGGAAGACCAGCGCATTGGAGAGCGCGCAGCCAAAGAGCGGGAAGAAGTGGTCAAAGTCCAAAGGGAAGACCATATGGAGCATCCTGTGGCACCGGTGCTGATCGAACCCACGCTGGTGGACGTGCCCAAAAGCGATCGTGTGGCCAAGGAACGCCAGAAGCCGCTTTTCACCGAGATGCCCGACAGCAAGCTGCCGCAGGTGGATCTGCTGGACAGTGCGCCCGCGCACCAGCAGGGCGTGGACGCGCAGACCCTGGAAATGACCAGCCGCCTGATTGAGAAAAAGCTCAAGGATTTTGGCGTCGAGGTGCGGGTGGTCGCGGCCGCGCCAGGGCCGGTGATCACGCGCTACGAGATCGAACCGGCCACCGGTGTCAAGGGCTCGCAAATCGTCAACCTGGGGCGCGATCTGGCGCGGTCTCTCTCGCTGATCTCCATTCGGGTGATCGAGACCATCCCCGGCAAGAACCTGATGGCGCTGGAGTTGCCCAACGCCAAGCGCCAGACCATCAAGCTCAGCGAGATCCTGGGCTCGTCGGTCTACAACGACGCCAAGTCGCTGCTGACCATGGGCCTGGGCAAGGACATCGGTGGCCAGCCAGTGGTCGCCGACCTGGCCAAGATGCCGCACTGCCTGGTGGCCGGCACCACCGGTTCGGGCAAATCGGTGGGCATCAACGCCATGATCCTTTCGCTGCTGTACAAGGCCGATGCCAAGGATGTGCGGCTGATGCTGATCGACCCGAAGATGCTGGAGATGAGCGTTTACGAGGGCATTCCGCACCTGCTGTGCCCGGTCGTCACCGACATGAAACACGCGGCCAACGGCTTGAACTGGTGCGTGGCCGAAATGGAGAAGCGCTACAAGCTCATGAGCAAGATGGGCGTGCGCAACCTCGCCGGGTTCAACACCAAGCTCGACGAGGCGCATGCACGCGGCGAGATCATCGGCAACCCCTTCAGCCTCACGCCCGAGCAGCCCGAACCGCTGGAGCGGTTGCCGCACATCGTGGTGGTGATCGACGAACTGGCCGACCTGATGATGGTGGTGGGCAAGAAAATTGAAGAATTGATCGCGCGCCTGGCGCAGAAGGCGCGAGCCGCCGGCATTCACCTGATCCTGGCCACGCAGCGGCCCAGCGTGGACGTGATCACCGGTCTGATCAAGGCCAACATCCCGACCCGACTGAGCTTCCAGGTCAGCAGCAAGATCGACAGCCGCACCATCCTCGACCAGATGGGCGCCGAGAGCCTGCTGGGCATGGGCGACATGCTTTACATGCCCTCTGGCACAGGCTTCCCGATCCGCGTGCACGGCGCTTTTGTGAGCGACGACGAGGTGCACCGCGTGGTGGCCTATCTGAAGGAGCAGGGCGGCGAACCCAACTACATCGACGGCGTGCTGGACAGCAACCTCGGCGACGGCGAGGGCGGCGATCTGTTCGGTGAAGGCGGTGGCGAAGGCGGCGAAAAAGACGCGCTCTACGACCAGGCCGTGGCCATCGTGCTGCAGGACCGCAAGGCCAGCATCTCTTACGTGCAGCGCAAGCTCAAGATCGGCTACAACCGCGCCGCGCGCTTGCTGGAAGACATGGAGAAAGCGGGCATGGTCAGCGCGCTCACGTCGAGCGGGCAGCGCGACATCCTGGTCGCACCGCGCGGTGATTGAGCCGGGCTTGCAACCTTGTCCGCGTTCGCGGGTCACAGTTCACATGATCAAAAAACTTCTCCTTGCCGCGTCGATGGCGCTGGGCTCTGCTGCGGGCCATGCTGATGGACTCAAAGACTTGGAAACCTTCCTCCGCGAGGTCGGCAGCGCACAAGCCGGTTTCACGCAGGTGGTGACCTCGCCCCAGCGAGCGGGCGAAACCATGGCGCGCAGCAAGACCTCCAGCGGTCGCTTCGAATTCCTCCGCCCGAACCGATTCCGGTTCGAATACACCAAACCTTTCGAGCAGACCATCGTGGCCGACGGCCAGACACTGTGGCTCTATGACGTGGATCTGAACCAGGTGACTGCTCGCAAGCAACAGGAGGTATTGGGCAGTACCCCGGCAGCGCTGATCGCCGCCGGGACCGACTTGAAGGCGCTGTCTGAGGTGTTCGACCTCAAGGCCGCGCCCGCGCAGGACGGACTGGAGTGGCTGGAGGCCCGACCCAAAGCCAAAGACGGCCAGCTGCAGAGCGTGCGCGTGGGATTCCGTGCCGGTGAGCTGGCGGTGCTGGAAATCGCGGACAGCTTGGGGCAGCGCTCGGTGCTCACCTTCAGCCAGTGGCAAGGCAACGCACCGCTCAAGGCCGAGCGGTTCCGCTTTACACCGCCAGCAGGAGCTGATGTGATCCGTCCCTGATCAGCCCCGCTTCGTGAGTGCTCCCGCAACGCCCCAGCGCTCAGCCCAGCACACGCCGCTGGCCGAGCGCCTGCGTCCACACACCCTGGGCGATGTGATCGGGCAGAGCCAGTTGCTGGGCGAGGGCATGGCGCTGCGGCTGGCGTTCGAATCGGGCCAGCCTCACAGCTGCATCCTTTGGGGCCCGCCCGGCGTGGGCAAGACCACCATCGCCCGGCTCATGGCCGATGCGTTCGATGCCTTGTTCATCACCATCAGCGCGGTGCTCGGTGGCGTGAAGGACATCCGCGACGCGGTGGAGCAAGCGCAGGCCGCTCGCGACGGCCTGGAGCAGCGCCGCACCATCGTTTTTGTGGACGAGGTGCACCGCTTCAACAAGAGCCAGCAGGACGCGTTTCTGCCGCACGTGGAAAGCGGCCTGTTCACCTTCATCGGTGCCACCACCGAGAACCCGTCGTTCGAGGTCAATTCGGCCCTGCTGTCGCGCGCGGCGGTGTACGTGCTGCAGCCGCTGGGCGAAGACGACCTGCGCCAGCTCATAGGCCGGGCACAGGCCATTGGTGCCGTGCCTGCCGTGGAAACGGCGGCAGCCGACCGCCTGATCGCCTACGCCGACGGCGATGCGCGCCGCCTGCTCAACACACTGGAGACCCTGGCGGTCGCGGCCGAGCGCGAGAAGCTGGCCGAGGTGAACGACACCTGGCTGATGCGGGTCCTGGGCGAGCGCATGCGCCGCTACGACAAGGGCGGCGAGCAGTTCTACGACACCATCAGTGCTTTGCACAAAAGCGTGCGCGGGTCCGACCCGGACGCTGCCCTGTATTGGTTCGTGCGCATGCTCGATGGCGGCGCCGATCCGCGCTACCTGGCGCGCCGCTTTATCCGCATGGCGGCGGAAGACATCGGCCTGGCCGACCCGCGCGCGTTGCGACTGGCGCTGGACGCGGCCGAGGTGTTCGAGCGCCTGGGCAGCCCCGAAGGCGAGCTGGCACTGGCCGAATGTGTGGTCTACCTGGCCGTGGCGCCCAAATCCAATGCGGTCTACAAGGCCTTCAATGAGGCGAAGGCCTTTGTGAAGCGAGACGGCACGCGGCCTGTGCCCATGCACCTGCGCAACGCGCCTACAAAGCTCATGAAGGAACTGGACTACGGCAAGGGCTACCGCTACGCGCACGACGAGGCTGGTGGTTTTGCGGCGGGCGAGAACTACTTTCCGGAGGGTATGGCCCCGCCCGGGTTTTACCGGCCGACCGATCGCGGCCTGGAAATTCGGATTGCAGATAAGCTCAACGACTTGAGAAAACTGAATAATCAAAAATTCTAATGATCTGGCAATCGTGGTGATCCAGCAGCTTGGCGCCCTGTTGAAATCAGGGTAAACCCTTGATGCATAAGGGCTTACACGCATGAGATGCGATGAAACGGGTCTATACAATCCGCCGACCCACCCGCAGCCGCCCAGACAGGGCCTTGGCCTGGCGGGTTTTTTGCTAACAGGCAGACAGAGCCGGACTCTTCCGGACTGAAAACAAACGGAGAAATCTCGTATGGACGTCTTGCTTCAGCAGATCATCAACGGTCTGGTGCTGGGCAGCATGTATGCGTTGGTGGCCTTGGGCTACACCATGGTGTACGGCATTATTGGGCTGATCAACTTTGCGCACGGTGACGTGCTCATGGTCGGCGCTTTGACCAGTTGGACCATCATCGGTGTCATGACGGATGCCTCACCCGGCATGCCTTTGTGGCTGGTGCTGCTCATGGCGACGCTGATCGCCATGGTGGTGTGCGCTTTGCTGAACTTCACCATCGAAAAGCTGGCGTACCGGCCTCTGCGCAATTCACCCCGGCTGGCGCCCTTGATCACAGCGATCGGGATGTCCATCCTGCTGCAGACGATCGCCATGATCATCTGGAAACCCAACCCCAAGTCGTACCCCTCGATGCTCTCCCGCGAACCGATTGAAATTGGCGGCGCGGTGATTTCGGTGACACAGATCACCATCCTGGCGGTCACCGCCATTGTGTTGGCCCTGCTGATGTGGATGGTCAACAAAACCAACCTGGGGCGCGCGATGCGGGCTACCGCCGAGAACCCTCGCGTGGCCGCGCTCATGGGCATCAAGCCGGACGTGGTCATCTCCGCGACCTTCATCATCGGTGCCATGCTCGCCGCCATTGCCGGGATCATGTGGGCCTCCAATTACGGCACGGTGCAGCACGCCATGGGTTTCATGCCTGGTCTGAAAGCTTTTGTGGCTGCTGTCATGGGCGGTATCGGCAACCTGGGTGGTGCGGTGCTCGGCGGTGTGTTGCTGGGCCTGATCGAGGCGCTGGGTGCAGGCTACCTCGGCAAGCTCACCGGCGGCTTCCTGGGCAGTCAATACACCGACATCTTTGCCTTCATCGTGCTGGCCCTGGTGCTCACGCTGCGCCCCTCCGGGTTGCTCGGTGAGCGTGTGGCCGATCGCGCCTGATCAGGAAGGAGAACGCTGTGTTTTTCAAATCCAAATCGGCCCAAGTCGTGGCCTTCTTTGTGGTGGCTGCGCTGGTCCTGCTGCTGCCCATCATCCTGCAATCCACCGGCAGCAACTCCTGGGTGCGCATTCTTGATGTGGCGCTGCTGTATGTGCTGCTGGCACTCGGGCTCAATATTGTGGTGGGCTACGCGGGCCTGCTTGATCTTGGCTTCATCGCCTTCTTTGCTGTGGGTGCGTATCTGTACGGCCTTCTGGCGTCGCCGCACCT
>DAIOEI010000017.1:0-3101 GCA_036746335.1 Hydrogenophaga sp.
GACCCCGTGATCGGGGCGTTGTGGAAAGGCTATCGGCAGAAAAGAAGGAGTACTTTAGGCTTTTTTAAAAAATCTGAGACAAATCGTGTCATGTGGTGCGCCAGGGCATCGCTTCAAAGCTGCACCTCCACCATGGCACCTTCGCGCACGGTGCCGGTCACGATGCGACCACCACCCAGTTTCACACGAACGGTCTGCCCGACCACACCCACGCCCATGGCTTCGCCGCTGACCACCACATGGAAGCCAGCGCCCATGCTTTTGACCTTGACCTGGGCGCCCCGGTTGAATGCCGGCACCGGACGGACCATGTTTTCCCGCAGGGTTTGTCCGGGCGCCAGTGCAAAAGCCGCTTGCTGCCCTATCCAGCCCTCGGTTGTGGCCAGCACGTTGGAACTGCGCTCTGCCCAGTCGACTTCGGCCAGTTCGGCGTCTTCTTGAACCAGTTCGGTGCCGGCGGGCACCGGGCGGCGCAGGACCCAGGCGGGGCCCCAGGCCTTGACGGTGACCGGGACAAACACATTCCAGCGCACCGCGCCTTCGGTGCAGCGCAAGCCGACGCGGGCGCGACCCCATAGCCGGGTCCCGGCGGGCAGGTAAGGCTCGACGCGGGGGCAGGGCGTCAGACGCAGGCGCGAATCAAGTTCACCCATGACCACCTCGGGCCGCAGGATGCCGCCGGCCGTCTCGGCCACAGCCGCCTCCAGCGCGGGCTCGATCCAGTCGCGCGCCATTTGCGCGAGCAAGGCGCGGTCATTGGCGCTGGTGGGTGGTGCTGCCACGAACTGCGCCTGTGCCCAGACCGGCAGGCAACACAGGCCGAGCCAGACCAGGCCGCGCCGCAGGCGGGCCGCGCGCGCGCCTGCGTAACCGAGCAGGCGGTTTGGGGCGAGACAGAGGAGGGGCGTTTTCATAGGCGTGTCTGGCAAGACGGGGTTCCGGTGCCGCCGCCTCTGAAGACAACAGCGTCCAGGCCCATGCCTGCAGGAAGTCACTGTAGACCCCTTGGTGCAGATGTAAAGCCGCGAAATGCCGCGAAAAGCGGCTTTTGTTTGGCTCATTGCGAGGCCTCAAGTTTTTCCATACTTGACTTCAGCCCGGCGAATCCTTGCGTTTTTGCCGCCCCCTCAACCCGTCTGGAGAACACGATGCTGGAACAGATGACCGCGCGGCTGGATTTCCATGCACAGGCGCTGGCCCTGCGCTCGCAGCGCCAGCAGTTGATTGCCAGCAACATCGCCAACGCCGACACGCCCGGCTATGTGGGCCGTGACATCGACTTTGCCGCGGCGCTGCGCAACGCCACCGGCGTGCGCGATGCGCGCAGCCCCGCCATGGCCGCTCCCCAGGCCACCCATGCGCAACACCTGCGCCTGGGCAGCACCGACCCGCGCCGCCCGGATCTGGCCTACACCGTGCAGACCCAGCCCAGCCAGGACGGCAACTCGGTGGACATGGACCGCGAGCGCGCCAACTTTGTGGACAACGCCGTGCGCTACGAGTCCACGCTGCGCTTCATCAACTCCAACGTGAAAACCATGATCACGGCCATCTCCGGCCAGTGACCCTGATCATCCACACGAGGCAACAAGACCATGTCCATGTTCAACATCCTGGGGGTTTCGGGCAGTGCGATCAGTTCGCAGACGCAGCGCCTGAACGTGGTGGCCAGCAACCTGGCCAACGCCGATGCGGTGGCCGGGCCCGATGGCCAGAGCTACAAGGCGCGCCATGTGCTGTTCCAGACCGTGCCACTGGGCGGGCCGGGCACGGCGGGCGTGAAGGTACAGAACATCGTCGAGAGCGACGCGCCGGGCCGCCGCGTGCACAACCCACACCACCCCAGCGCCGATGCCGAGGGCTACGTGACCCATTCCAACGTGAACCCGGTGGAAGAGATGGTCAACATGATGTCGGCCTCCCGCTCCTACCAGAACAACGTCGAAGTCATGAACACGGCGAAGTCGCTGCTGCTCAAAACGCTCCAGATGGGGCAGTGAAAGGCCTTTGAACCATGCTCACCGCCGCCCTTGACCTCAGCAACCTCGGCTCCGCCGTGGGTAGCACCACCGCGACCACGTCGAACAACGCCTCCGACCCACAGGCCTCCCAAGACCGTTTCCTCAAGCTGCTGGTCGCTCAGATCAACAACCAGGATCCGCTCAACCCGATGGACAACGCGCAGATGACCTCGCAGATGGCGCAGATCAACACCGTCAGTGGCATCCAGGAACTCAACGCCACGCTCAAGGGCATGGCCGATCAAGTGGCCTCGACCGCCTCGCTGCAAGGCACGACGCTGATCGGCCGGGATGCGCTGACCGAGGGCAATGCCCTGGGCTGGTCGGGCGCGGTGGCCAAAGGCGCGCTCTCGCTGAGCGGGCCAGCCAATCAAGTCTATGTGGACATTCTGGGTGCCAGTGGAGAGGTGATCGACACCGTGGACCTGGGCGCCCGCGGTGCCGGGCAGCACGGTTTCGAGTGGAACGCGGGTGAGCTCGGCGCGGGCAGTGCGGCGAGTTTTTCCGTGCGCACCGGCGATACCGCCGTGACAGCCACACCCCTCAGCCGTGTGCCCGTGGCCTCCGTCGGCCTCTCGGGCGGCGCCATGAACCTGCATCTGCAAAACGGTCGATCCATCGGCTACGACCAGGCCCTGGGCTTCATGTAAGCCCCGATTTCTTTCTCCCCATCTCTCTAAAAGGACACCGCCATGGGCTTCCAGCAAGGACTCTCGGGCCTGAACAGCGCCAGCCGCAACCTGGACGTGATCGGCCACAACATCGCCAACGCCAACACCGTGGGCATGAAAACCACGCGCACCGAATTCTCCGAGGTGTACGCCAGCTCCATCAACGCCTCGGGCGGCATCAATGCCGGCATCGGTGTGACGGTGGCCACCGTCTCGCAGATGTTCACCCAGGGCAACATCACAGTCACCGGCAACGACCTGGACGTGGCCATCAACGGCAACGGCTTCTACGAACTGACCATGCCCGATGGTTCGCTGGCCTACTCGCGCGCCGGCATGTTCAAACTCGACCGCGACGGCAACGTCATCACCAACGACGGGGGCCAGCTCATGGGCTACCAGACCGATG
>DAIOEI010000017.1:3201-15318 GCA_036746335.1 Hydrogenophaga sp.
GACGGCAACGTCATCACCAACGACGGGGGCCAGCTCATGGGCTACCAGACCGATGGCAATGGCGTGCGCCTGGGGTTCGAGTCGGTGCCGCTGACCCTGCCCACCGGGGGGCCGATTCCTGCCAAGGTCACCGAGGGCATCGTGGCCGAATTCAACCTGGATGCGCGCGCACCGGTGGCCGCCGCCGTGAACCCGCCCACGCCGTTCGGCACCTACAGCACCTCGCTCAACGCCTACGACGCGCAGGGCATCGAAGTGCCTGTGGGCTTTGTGTTCGAGAAGATCGGCAACAACCAGTGGAACGTGTTCACCAGCGTCAACGGGGCCGACGCCGCGCTTTCGGTGCCGTTCCAGATCAACTTCCTGGCCGACGGCACGCTGGACCCGGCCACGGTGATTCCGCCGCTGCAACTGGTTTCGCCCAACGACCCGGCGCAGGTGTTCAACGTCGAAATCGAGTTTGACAACGCCACCCAGTTCGGCGCCAAGTTCGCCGTCAACAACCTGACACAAGACGGCTACCGACCGGGTGAGCTCACCAGCCTGGGCATCAGTGAGGCTGGGGTGATCACCGCGCGCTACTCCAACGGCCAGTCGCAGGCAGCCGGTCAGATCTCGCTGGTCAACTTCCGCAACGTGCAGGGCCTGGCGCCGCGCAGCGGCGGCCTCTGGTCACAGACCTTCACCTCCGGAGATCCCGTGCGTGGTGCACCGGGCGAAGGCAAGCTCGGCTTCCTGCGCTCTGGCGCACTGGAAGACTCCAACGTGGACCTCACCGGCGAGCTGGTCAACATGATGACCGCCCAGCGCGCCTACCAGGCCAACGCACAGACCATCAAGACCCAAGACCAGATCCTGAGCACCCTGCTCAACATGAGGTAATCATGGACCGCATGATCTACACCGCGATGACGGGGGCCAACGCGGCGATGCACCGCCAGCAGGTGCTCTCGCACAACCTGGCCAACGTCTCCACGCCCGGCTTCCGGGCCGAGCTGGCCACGTTCCGCGCGGTGCCGGTGCGCGGCGATGGCTCCACCACGCGGGTGTTTGCGCTGGAGGCCACCGCCGGGCACCTGGAAGCCCAGGGTCCGATCAACCCCACCGGCCGCAGCCTGGATGTGGCAGCCAAGGGCGAGGCCTATTTTGCAGTGCAAGGTCTGGACGGTACCGAGGCCTATACCCGCGCCGGCGCCTTCGAAGTCAATGCCGACGGTACGCTGGTCAGCCCGCAGGGCTTGCCGGTCCTCAGCGACGGTGGTGCACCCATTGTGGTGCCGCCCAACGCTCATGTGGATATCGGTTCGGACGGCAACATCAGTGCCCGCATCGGCGATCTGCCTGCGCAGCCGCTGGGGCGCTTGAAACTGGTCACCCCCGAGCAGGGTAACCGGCTGGTGCGCAGCGAAGACGGCCTGTTTCGGGGTGAGCGCGGCGAACCCCTGCCCGGCAACGCACAGGCCCGGGTGCAAAGCGGCGCGCTCGAAGGCAGCAACGTCAATCCCATTGAAGCCATGGTCGGGATGATTGCCGTCTCGCGCCAGTTCGAGTTGCAGATGCGCATGCTGCGCAACGGCGAAGCGAACGACAAGACCGCCAGCCAACTGCTCAGCCTGAATGGCTGACCCATTTCATTTCTAGGAGATCACCATGATCAATTCCCTCTGGATTTCCAAGACCGGTATGCAGGCCCAGCAGACCCAGCTGGACGTGATTTCCAACAACATGGCCAACGTGTCCACGAACGGCTTCAAGCGCGCCAACGCCGTGTTCGAGGACCTGATGTATCAGAACCTGCGCCAGGTGGGTGCGGCCGATACCGAGCAGAACAATCTGCCTACCGGCCTGCAGGTGGGTTTGGGTGTGCGCACCGTGGCCACCGCCCGCAGCTTCACGCAGGGCAGCTTGCAGCAGTCGGGCAACCAGCTGGACATCGCGGTCAACGGCAGCGGCTTCATTCAGGTCACCATGCCCGATGGCACCACCGGCTACTCCCGCGACGGCAGTCTGCAGGTGGATGCGCAGGGTCGCCTGGTCACGGCCAGTGGTCTGCCGGTGGCGGGTGACATCACCATTCCCGCCGAAGCGCAGAACGTGACTGTGGGCAAGGACGGCGTGGTCTCGGTCAAGCTGCCCGGGGCGGTGGAGCCGCAGCAAGTGGGCAACATCGAACTGGCCGGTTTTGTGAACCCGGCCGGTTTGGAGCCGCTGGGAGGCAACCTGTATGCCGAAACCGTGGCTTCGGGCAACCCGGTCAACGGCGCGCCCGGCACCGCCGGTCTGGGCTCGCTGATGCAAGGCTATCTGGAGACCTCCAACGTGAACGTGGTGCAGGAGCTGGTCACCATGATCCAGACGCAGCGCGCCTACGAGATGAATTCCAAGGCGATCCAGACCTCTGACCAGATGCTGCAGCGCCTGGGCCAGCTTTGATCCGAAAGTCCATCATGTCCCGTTTGATTTCTTGGGTTCGTGGCGGGTGCGGTCTGGGCACCCTGGTATTGCTCACCGCCTGCATGACAAAACCGGTCGACGTGGTGCCGGTCGGGCCGATCAACTACCCTGCGACCGCTGCGCCTGCGCCTACCAATGGCAGCCTCTTTCATGCGGCGCGTTACCGCCCGGCCTTCGAAGATCCGCGCGCCCGCCATCCGGGAGACAGCCTGACCATCACCATCACCGAAAAGGTCAGCGCCAGCCAGTCTTCCTCGGCCTCGCTCAACCGCACTGGCAGCGTTTCCGGCAGCGTGTCCGCCATTCCGGGCATCAAGGCCAAAGAACTGGCCCGCGACCGCAACTTCAACCTGGGCGGTGAGTCCGATAACAGTTTCTCTGGCAGCGGCGACAACGAGAACGCCAACAACTTCTCCGGTGTGATCACCGTCACAGTTCAACAGGTGTTGCCCAACGGGCATTTGCTGGTGGCCGGTGAAAAGCAGATCGGCGTGAACAGCAATGTGGATGTGCTGCGTTTCTCCGGCACGGTGGACCCGCGCCATATCCTGCCCGGCAACACCGTGGCATCGACCCAGGTGGCCAATGCCCGCATCGAGTCCAAAGGACGGGGTGCGGTCAGCGAAGCGCTGTCAATTGGCTGGTTAGGCCGGTTCTTTTTGAACGTTTTCCCGTTCTGAGGCGGCCTAGCATCGGTTCATGACTTCCTTGATCTGGGTGAACACCATGAAACACGCCGAATCCCGAACCTTGTTTGTGCCGCGCCAACGCGGCGCGACCTGGCTGCGCCGCGGGCTTTGGTGGTCCAGCCTGGTGGTGTTGCTGGGTGTTTGGCTGGGCGTGTCTTTGGACGCCCATGCCATGCGCATCAAGGAGATTGCCGCGGTGCAAGGCGTGCGCACCAACCAGCTCAGCGGATTCGGGCTGGTGGTGGGCCTGGACGGCACCGGCGATCAGACCACCCAGATGCCTTACACCGCCCAGGGCATGAACAACTACCTGCAGCAACTGGGCCTGACCCTGCCGGCCGACGCCCGGGTGCAATTCAAGAACATCGCAGCGGTCATGGTGACCGCACAGCTGCCGGCCTTTGCCCAGCCGGGGCAGATGATCGATGTGACCGTCTCGTCCATGGGCAATGCCAAGTCGCTGCGCGGCGGCACCTTGCTGACGACACCTCTGAAGGGTGCCGATGGCGAAATTTATGCGCTGGCCCAGGGCAACCTGATCGTAGGAGGCGCCGGTGCGTCTGCGGGTGGCAGCAAGGTGCAGATCAACCACCTGAGTGCCGGCCGCATTCCCAGCGGCGCCCAGGTGGAGCGTTCTGTACCGAATGCCTTTGCGCTGGGTGAGACCATTGACCTGGGGCTCAATTCGGCCGACTTTCAGACCGCGCGCCGCGTGGCGCAGGCGATCAACGAACGCATGGGTGATGGCGTTGCCAGCGCCCTGGACGGTCGCGTGGTACGTGTCGTGGCGCCTGTCAACCCGGATGCGCGTGTCATGTTCATGGCCGAAATCGAAGAGCTGCGGGTGGAGCCGACGGTACCCGCCGCGCGCGTGATTGTGAACACCCGCACGGGCTCCATCGTGATGAACCAGGCGGTCACACTGGGCGCTTGTGCGGTGGCCCATGGCAACCTGTCTGTGACCATCAGTTCCACCCCAGTCATCAGCCAGCCCAACCCGCTTTCCGGTGGCGAGACGGTGGTCACGGAAAAGGCCGAGATCGCGATCACGCAAGACAGTGGCGCCATCATCCAGATGGAAGCGGCCCCCCAACTCTCGGACCTGGTTCGCATGCTCAATGGGCTGGGTGCCACACCCCAAGACCTGCTGGCCATCCTTCAAGCCATCAAGGCGGCGGGTGCCATGAATGCGGAGCTGGAGGTGATATGACCCACCCCCGCCTCGCTTCGCTCGTCCCCCTCAAGGGGGCGATGCCTGCGGCCCGGCTAAGCCGGTTCCGCGGCATCCTTGATGCAGACACTCGCCTTCGAGGGGTGTTGTTGTGAACACCTTGGGTCTTTCCCAACACAGCCTGGCCAGTGACCCGGGCTCGCTCAGCGCGCTGAAATTCAGCGCGGGACAGACGGGTGAACAAGGCAAGGCTGCGCTGAAGGAAACCGCCAAACAGTTCGAGGCGCTGTTCATGCGCGAGTTGATCAAAAGCATGCGCGAGGCGACCATGAAGTCCGGCATGCTCGAAGGCGAAGGCACCGACCTGGGCAACGACCTGATGGACCAGCAACTGGCGGTGCAGATGGCAGGGCTGCCCGGCGGCCTGTCTGAAGCCATTGAGCGCCAGCTCAGCGGGCAGGGCAATGTGCTGTCTGGCGCGCAGCCCCAGTTGCCGGGTGCGCGTTCGTTCGAACCGGCTGCAGTGCTCAACCCGTTCAGCCGCAACAGCCCCGAGCGGGTAGGCCCCAGTTTTGCTTTTCAGACGCCTGGCGCCTCCGGATTGGCGGCTTCGCGCGCCGAATCCACCCAGTCCTGGGTGCAACGGTCCGGCGCGGTGGCCGCCAGCGGTGCCGTCCAGGGTGCGCCCGCTGCCGGGTCCCGTCAGGCGCAGTTTGTTCAACAGCACGCGCAGGCAGCCACCGCCGTGGCGCGTGAGTCGGGCATTCCCGCCAGCTACATGCTCGGCCAGGCAGGTCATGAGACCGGCTGGGGCAAGAGCGAAATCCGCCACCGCGATGGATCGCTCTCGTTCAACCTGTTCGGTATCAAAGCCACCGGTGGCTGGAAAGGCAAGGTCGCGGAGGTCGTGACCACCGAATACGAAGGTGGTGTGCCGCGCAAGCAGGTGGCCAAGTTCCGTGCCTACGACTCGTACGCCGATGCCTTCCGCGACTATGCCCGCCTCATCACCCAGAGCCCCCGCTATGAGCAGGTGATGGATCAGGTGGGCTCGGTCCAGGGCTTCGCCAGCGGGTTGCAGCGCGCGGGTTATGCCACCGACCCGCTCTACGCCAGCAAACTCAGTCGCGCCATCCAGACCGCCGCCAGCCTGCAGCGGCAGGCCAACATCTGACCGCTGAAAGACCCCTATGTCTGCCGCGCTCAACATCGGTTCCCGGGCCCTGATCACCAATGTGTCGGCCCTGCAGGTCATTGGCCACAACATTGCCAATGCCAATACCGCCGGGTACTCTCGCCAGTCGGTGCAGACCGAGTCTGCCGGCTACCAGATGCTCGGCGGGCTCTACTACGGCAAAGGCGTGCAACTGGCCGATGTGACCCGCTCACACAATGCCTACCTGACGCGCGAGGCCCAGTTGGCCGCCTCGGTTGCCGCGCAAGACAGCGAGCGCCACAGCCGCCTTCAGCAACTGGAATCCCTGTTCCCGATCGGAGCCGAAGGTTTGGGCTCGGCGGTCAACAGCATGCTCAATGCCTGGTCGGACGTGGCCTCTTCCCCCGCCGACTTGTCGGCGCGTGTGGTGGCGCTGGCCAAGGCCGACGATCTGGCCGCCCGCATGCGCGAAACCAGCAGCCAAATGGATGCCCTGGCCAATGGTGGTCGGCAGCAGGCCATGGGTACCGTGACTTCTGTGAACCGCCTGGCACAAGACATTGCTGCCCTCAACCAGCGCATCATTGAGACCCAGGGCGCATTTGGCGCCCCCAATGATTTGCTGGACCATCGCGACAACCTTTTGCGAGAAATCAGCCAGCATGTGCAGGTGTCCACCGTGGCCGCTGACGATGGCAGCATCAGCGTTTTTGTGGCGGGCAGCCAGCCGCTGGTTCTGGGTACCCAGTCCAATTCCCTGAGTGTCTCCCGCAACCCGGAAGACCCGAGCTTGCTGCAGGTGTCTTTTGTGCAGGGTGGTGTGCCTCGCGTGCTGCCCGAGGGCTCGGTCGGCGGCAGCCTGGGTGGTCTCATGACTTTCATGAACCAGGATTTGCCCGCGATGCAAAACCTGCTCGGTCGCGTGGCCCTGGCTGTGACCAGCACCATGAACACCCAGCACCGGCTGGGGCTCGACCTTCAAAGCCAGGCGGGTGGAGACCTGTTCGTGGCACCAGCCCCCGCGCAGGGTATAGCAGCGGGCAGCAACACGGGCAATGCGCAGATCAGCGCCGCTGTGAGCGACGCGACCGCCCTGCGCGCATCGGACTACCAGGTGCGTTTTGAGGCCGCCGGTGTCAGCATCGTGCGTTTGTCTGACGGGCAGGTCAGCAACTTCGCCAGTCTGCCTGCCGAGCTGGACGGGCTGAACTTCGAGCTCGGGGCTGGCACAGGCGCCGTTGGCGACACCTTCCGTGTGCGCCCCTTTGTAGAAGCTGCGCGTGACATGGAGCTTGCGGTGGGCACGCCGCGCCAGCTCGCGGTGGCCAGCCCGGTGGTGGTCAGCCCGGGTGCAGCCAACAGTGGCGGCCTGAGCATCGAGAGCCTTTACGCTTCCCAACCCTCGGCGAACCTCAACGACCCGGTCACCCTGACCTTCCTGGCCAATGGCAGCTTCACCGCTACCGGCCTGGGGCCCGGCAATCCGCCGCCAGACAACATGGGCCCGCCGCCCAGCTACAACTACACACCCGGTCAGCCGCTGAATTTCAACGGCTGGAACCTGACCTTGCGTGGAAGCCCGGCGGCTGGAGACAGTTTTCAGATCACGCCATCGGTGCCCGGCACCACGGTTCAAAACGGTGGCAATGCCAAGGCGGTGCTCGCCCTGCGCGATCTCGCCACCTTCGAGGGCGTGCCGCTCAGCGAAGGGTATGGCACCCTGATCTCGCACCTGGGCACGCAGGTGCAGGGCGCGCAGTTTGCCCGCAGCTATTCCGACCGCATGGCCTCCAATACCGAGAACGCCCGGGCCTCGGTCTCGGGCGTCAATCTTGATGAGGAAGCGGCGCGCCTGCTGCAGTTCCAGCAGGCCTACCAGGCTTCGGCCAAATTCATGCAAATTGCGCAGGGTATGTTCGACACCTTGCTGCAAACCGTTGGCCGCTGATGCCGCCTGCTGAAAGTCCGCCATGAGAATCGCCACCGCCAACGCTTACGACAACACCATCAAGCAGCTCACGCAGAGGCAGTCGGAGCTGTCAACCCTGCAAGAGCGGATTTCATCCGGCAAGCGGGTGCAACGGCCGAGCGACGACCCGGTTTCTGCCGTGCTGTCGGAGTCTGCGCGCAACCGCTTGGCGCGCGTAGAGATGGACCAGAGGGCGCTGCAGGCATCTCGCACCAGCCTCTCGGAGGCCGAAAGCGCCATGGGCACCGCCGGCGATCTGATCCAGCAGGTGCGCGACATCCTGGTCGCGGCGGGCAATGCCACTTACGGCAGCAGCGAATTCAAAGATTTGGCGCAGCAGATAGAAGGTTTGAGAGAGCGCCTGCTGGCGGTTGCCAACCAGACCGACAGCTCTGGACGCACTTTGTTTGGCGGACTGGGTGGCGCGTCCCGCCCCTTTGTCGAAGTGCATGGCCCGACAGGCGCAGGGGACGTGGTTTTTCAGGGCCTTCGTGGGCAAGAAGCCACCGGCAACACCAGCTTGCCCCAGTCTTTTGACGGGGAGGCGATCTGGATGCGGGTGCCGCAAGGCAATGGCACCTTTGTGACCAATCTGCCCGACAGCAATGCCGGCAGCGCACGCAGCAGCATCGGCGCCGTCACCAACCTGTCGGGCCTCACAGGCCACAACTACCAGATCGACTTTGTGCAGGTCGGTACCCAGATGCAATACAGCGTGACCAACACCACCAGCGGCACCCCGGTGGCGGGCCATACCGGCGTGGCCTACGTACCAGGTCAGACACTGGAGTTCGACGGCATGTCGCTTGAGCTCAATGGCCGGCCGGCCAGCGGCGACAGCATTGGCATCGAGCCAGCCACCAGTCCCACCGATATTTTTCGTGTGATGCAAAACGCCATCGATGCGCTGCGCAGCGCAGGCGGCCCTGGTGCCCAGCTCACCCACCATGTGGGGCGTTCCCTGACCGAGCTGGACGCGAGTCACGACCGTTTGCTGCAGGCCCGCTCCCTTGCGGGAGCCTGGTTGAACCGGGTCGACGAAATCGAAGGCCTGCTGACAGACCGCGGCGTTGCCCACCAGACCGAACAATCCAAGCTGGAAGACCTGGACCTCATCAAAGGCATCTCGGACTTCCAGAACCAGCAGACCGGGCTGCAAGCGGCACTCCAGTCCTACGCCCAGGTGCAGCGGCTGTCGCTGTTCCAGTACATCGGGTAAAGCATCATGAGCAGCCGCACCGTGCTCGACAGCGTCGCCATGGCGTATCAGCCGGTGTGGAACCGGCGGCGCCAACTCGCTGCGGTGCGTCTGCGGGTGCTCACGGTGCACCACGACTCGGTAGATGCCGAGCACTTCTTTCGCGCCATGGGTGGCCACTGGCCGGCTGCGGCGCCCGTGCTCATCCTCTCGTTTGCGTCAGCTTCTTTGCTGGAGCAGGCACTGCAGGGTGAGCCCCTTCCCCGTACCTGGCTGGAGGTGCCAGGCAGCTGGTTTGACGCCCCTGAAGGCCTGGCCCGGCTGGCGGTGAGCGTTCGCCACGGTCACCAACTCCTGCGCCGGGCGCCCCTGGGCGATCTGCGGGGCGCTGCGGTGGCGCCGCTGGACGTGCGCAGCGTTTTGCACATCAGCCCCGAAGAGGCCCTGATCGCCTTGCAGGCCAGGCCAGTGGAGGGTGCACCGCCGCCGCCAGTGCTCAGCCCGATCCGCTCAGGCGAGCTGTACGAGGGTGTGTGCAACCACTCTCTGGCGCAGCATTGCCTGGACGAGGCGGGCGCCTGGGGCTTGGTGGGCTGGCCGGACGACGATGTGCTGTTTGCCTGGCGGCACCGTGCAGTCGGTTTTGACGCCAGCGTACTGTCGCAAATCCGCGAGGGCGTGGCCAAAGACCGTTCGCTGGACCACATTGAGCGCTTGATCCGCCAGGACCCGGTGATCGCCTACCGCCTGCTCCTGCTGGTGAACTCGGCCGCACAGAGCACCGAGCGCGAGATAAACACCCTGCGCCACGCCATCATGATGCTCGGATTCACTGCGCTCAACCGCTGGCTGAACGAACTGCAGGCCGGGTGCGACGCCAACCCGGCGCTGCATCCGGTGCGTTATGCGCAGGTCATGCGCGCGCGCCTGGCGCAACACCTGCTGGACAGTGGCGCTGAAGAGAACTTGCGTGCCGAGGTGTTTCTGGCGGCCGTTTTTGCGCAACTCGACCGGTTGTTGCAGGTGCCGCTGGCTGCGCTGCTCGAAAAACTGCCGCTGCCCCAACGCACAACCGATGCGCTGTTGCACCAGAAAGGCCCCTACTTCCCATTCATTGACCTGGCGGGCGCGCAAGGGCAGATTGAAGAGTTGCACCGCCTACCCGCCCTTTGCGAGGAACACGGCATCAGTCTTGAGCAGGCGAACCGCGCATTGCTGCGCATGATCGCCACCAGCCGCGACGACGGCGGGGCGATACACCCCTTACCGCAATCCGGCTGACCCTCTGGCCTGATTGCTCGTCTGGTCCGCGCCTTTACCATGGCGTTATGAACCACTTCGCTGCCCCTACCGACGACGCTGCCCCGACTGCCTTGCAAGCCGTCGCACCCCCGCAGCACACCAGCGCCCTCGTCCTGTTCTCCGGCGGGCAAGACTCCACCACCTGCCTGGCCCATGCACTGGCGCGCTACCCGCGCGTGGAAACCATCGGCTTCGACTACGGCCAGCGTCACCACGTAGAAATGCAGGCCCGCCTGAATGTGCTGAGCGAACTGCGCGCCAGCTTCCCGGCCTGGAGCGCGCGGCTGGGGGAAGACCATGTGCTTGATCTGGCCGTGCTCGGCCAGGTCAGCGATACCTCGCTCACCCGCGACACCGCTTTTCAAATGGAGGCCAGCGGCCTGCCCAACACCTTTGTGCCCGGGCGCAACCTGCTGTTCCTCACACTGGCCGCCGCGCTGGCCTACCGGCGCGGCTTGCCCGTCATCATTACCGGCGTCTGCGAGACCGACTTCAGCGGCTATCCCGACTGCCGCGACGACACCATGAAAGCCCTGCAGGTGGCCCTGAGTCTGGGCATGGACCGGCGCCTGCTGATCGAAACACCGCTGATGTGGATCGACAAAGCCGAGACCTGGCGCATGGCCCAGGCGCTGGGCGAGGCCACCGGCGTGTACCAGGGCGGGCAGCACCTGCTCGAGATCATCATCGAACACAGCCACACCTGCTACCTCGGCGACCGCGAACACCGGCACGACTGGGGGTATGGGTGCGGGGCGTGTCCGGCTTGTGAGTTGCGGAGGGCGGGCTGGGCGCGCTTCCGGGCAGCGTCCTGAGAGGCCCATGAGGTGGGAGCCGATCTCACAGGTCGCCCAAATGCCTTGAATGGCAAGGGTTTTTGACTTGGCGCAAACCTGGGTTTCATGGACCGGCTCCAAGGGTGTTCAGCGCACCAGACTTTGACCAAAATGGACCTGCTGTGACTCAAAGCAGCGGTTTTGAAAGGGTTTGTCATGTCCGACTGGAGAGCCTACACCTACGATCCACGGCAGTTTGCAGCGCAGCCGGGGGGCGTGTTTCCCCATCAAACGTTCACCGTCGCAGGCCGGTATTTTGTGTACTACGGCCCGGCGGACAAACTGGGGCTCCGACTTCCGCCCGTTGCCTTCAAGAAGGCCGGGCCTTTTCTGATACAGCCTGGCCGAAACTACACCTGTGTGTTCATCAAACCCGACGGTGTGCTGTTCAATGAAGGCGCGCCCTTGATGTATTCCATTTCTCCGGGACGTGCAACGGTTTATGTCCGCAATGAGATGACCGTGGATGTCTTTCTCGGTGTGCGTATTGCGCCGTAGTCGACATCCGATGCGGAATCGGTGGCGTCGGCGGGCAAGGCAAACCACAAGCCTGCCGCTTGATGCCGACCTATGCGGCCATGGAAGTTACTCGATGTAAAGGCTTCTGTTGCTCATCCGGTGTTAGCACCCACTGTTGGGCGTGAAACGCCGCCACTGCCGGGCGGTGGGCGATGGAGACGAGGGCGCCGTTTTGCTGGTGCACCATCGTTTGCAGGCGTTCGTACACCGTGCGCTCGGCGGCTTCGTCCAGTGCGCTGGTGGCTTCGTCCACGAATAGCCAACGCGGTTGTTTGAGCAGGGCGCGGGCAATGGCCAGGCGCTGCTGTTCGCCGCCCGAGAGTTTCTGGCCCCAGGTGTCTTCGCGATCAAGCTGGTCGGCCAGTTGCGGCAGCAGCGCGTCGTGCAGGGCCTGCTGCAGTTTCACCTCGGGATAATGGTCGGCGGCAGCGGGATAGGCCAGGGCTTGGCGCAGCGACCCATTGGGGAAGTAAGGGCGCTGAGGGAGGAACATGACGCGCTGCTCAAAGTCCGCCGGGTGCTTCACGCGGCTGCGGCCCCAGGGCCAGATGCCGGCCAGCGCACGAAACAGGGTGGACTTGCCGCTGCCCGAGGGGCCTTTGAGCAGCACCGTGTCTCCCGCGCGCACGGCGAGGCCACCCGCGGCCAGCAGGGGCACGCCGCCCGGCAGTGTCAGGTCCATCTGCTCGATTGCCAGTCCATCGGCGTTGCCGGGTGCCGCCTTGGGATCGGCGGGCGCTGCGGGGTTGCTGTCGGGTTCGATCGACACCAGAGCCTGGAAGCTGGCCTCGAAGCTGGTGATGCGGTCGGTGGTGGCGCGCCA
>DAIOEI010000018.1:0-14941 GCA_036746335.1 Hydrogenophaga sp.
GGACCTGTCCACCGGCAAGAACATCCACACCACGCGCGACTGGATCGTGCGCAACTCGCCAGTGCCGATCGGCACGGTGCCGATCTACCAGGCGCTGGAGAAGGTGGGCGGCGTGGCCGAGGACCTGAGCTGGGCGATCTTCCGCGACACGCTGATCGAGCAGGCCGAGCAAGGCATCGACTATTTCACCATCCACGCCGGCGTGCGCCTGCCCTTCATCCACCTCACCACGCAGCGCCGCACCGGCATCGTCTCGCGCGGCGGCTCCATCCTGGCCAAGTGGTGCATCACCCACCACAAAGAGAACTTCCTGTACACGCACTTCGACGAGATCTGCGAAATCATGAAGGCCTACGACGTGACCTTCTCGCTGGGCGACGGCTTGCGCCCGGGCAGTTCGGCCGACGCCAACGACGAGGCGCAGTTCGCCGAGCTGCGCACCCTGGGCGAGCTGACACAGATCGCCTGGAAGCACGACGTGCAGACCATGATCGAAGGCCCCGGCCACGTGCCCATGCACCTGATCCAGGCCAACATGGACGAGCAGATCAAACACTGCCACGAAGCGCCGTTCTATACGCTCGGCCCGCTGACCATCGACATCGCGCCGGGCTACGACCACATCGCCAGCGCCATCGGCGCGGCCATGATCGGCTGGATGGGCACCGCCATGCTCTGCTACGTCACGCCGAAAGAACACCTGGGTCTGCCGGACCGCGACGACGTGAAGCAGGGGATCATTGCCTACAAGATCGCGGCGCACGCGGCGAACAACGCCAAGGGCCACCCCGGTTCCCGGGCGCGCGACGACGCGATGAGCAAGGCGCGCTTCGAGTTCCGCTGGCGCGACCAGTTCGCGCTCGGCCTGGACCCGCAGACTGCCGAGGCCTACCACGACGAAACCCTGCCCAAGGACTCGTCCAAGGAGGCGCATTTCTGCTCGATGTGCGGCCCCAAGTTCTGCAGCATGAAGATCACGCAGGACGTGCGCGACTACGCGGCGGCCCAGGGCCTGAGCGCCGAGCAGGCGCTGCAAGAAGGCATGGCTCAGAAGAGTGCCGAGTTCAAGGCGGTGGGCGGTGAGTTCTATGTGCCAGTGGACTCGTTCACCTCCCAGAAGGGCTGAGCCGTGACACGCATCGGCATCGCCGGAGCAGGCGTGCTGGGTCGGCTGCTGGCCTGGCAACTGTCGCGGGACGGGCAGCCGGTGACGGTGTTCGACCCGGCACCTGGCCCGCAGGCGCCGGCCTCCGGCTCGCTGAACGGTCGAACGGCCCACGCAGCCGGCTTCACCGCTGCTGGCATGCTCAGCCCGATGGCGGAACTGGACAACGCAGGGCCTACCATGGCGCGGCTGGGCTGGCGTTCGCTCGCGTTGTGGCGCGAGGTGGCCAAACAGTTGCAATCGGACGGCTGCACCGCGCCGCTGTTTGCACAGCATGGCAGCCTCCTGCTGGCGCACGGGGCCGACGGGGGCGCCGCGCGCCGCGTGTTGGACCGCCTGAGCGCGGCCACCGCCCTGGCGGCCGATCTGCCCGCGCCGCAGGCACTGGACCGCGCGGCGCTGGCCGCACTGGAACCCGCCCTGGCACCGGGCCTGCACGCCTGGCTGTTGCCCGGCGAAGCCCAGGTCATGCCGCGCGACCTGCTCGCCGCGCTGGCGGTGCACGCACCCCAGGTGCAATGGTGCTGGGGCGAGCGGGCGGACCGCGTCGAGCCCGGCCGGATCACGCTGGCCGATGGCGAAGCGGTCGCGTTTGACCTCGTCATTGACGTGCGGGGTGTGAACTTGGCTCACCCCCGCGCCGCCTGCGGCGTCACCCCCTCAAGGGGGCGCCAGCAATGGCCCGGCGAAGCCGGTTCCGCGCTGGCACCGGGCGCAGAGATGACCGTGCGGGGTGTGCGCGGCGAAGTGGTCTGGCTGCATGCACCCGGCGTGCGCCTGCATCGCCCGCTGCGCCTGCTGCACCCGCGCCACCGCGTCTACATCGTGCCGCGGCCGGGCGACTTGTTCGTGGTCGGCGCCAGCGAGATCGAGAGCGAAGACCGCTCGCCCGTGAGCTTGCGCACAGCCGTGGAGCTGATGGCCGCCGCGCACAGCGCCTTGCCCGAGCTGGCAGAGGCCCGCATCGTGCACCTGGAAGCCAACCTGCGCCCCGCCCTGCCCGACAACGAACCCCGCATCGAACACGTGGACGGTCTGCTGCGCATCAACGGCCTGTTCCGCCACGGTTGGCTGATCGCCCCCGCGCTGGTCGAAGACGCTTTGAACGCTTTGGGACTCCCCCCTGCGCCGCTGCGCGGCTTCCCCCCTCCCGTCCCGGAGGGAGGACACAGCCAGCGGCCGGGCCAAGCCCGTTCCGCGGCTGTTCTGGACGAAACTCTTTCGCGCACCCATCCATGCTGACCTTCAACGACCTCTCCCTGCCTTGCCCCGAAGGCCTGACGCTGTCAGCGCTGCTGCTCGAACACGGTGTAAACGCTGAACAGGTGGCCACCGCAGTCAACGGCGAGTTTGTGCCGCGCCCCCAAAGGGGGACCACCCTGCTGAATGCGGGCGACACCATTCTGACCTTCCAGGCCATCGTAGGAGGCTGAACCCATGACACCCTCAAGCTGGGCGCCCTATGGCGCCGAACTCACCAGCCGTTTCCTGCTCGGCAGCGCGGGCTACCCGTCGCCGCAGGCGCTGGCCGACAGCATCACCGCCAGTGGCACGCAGGTGGTCACGGTCGGCCTCAAGCGCACGCTGGCCGCGGCCGGGGACAACGGCTTCGTCGCGGGCATCGTCGCCAGCGGCGTGCGCCTGCTGCCCAACACCGCCGGTTGCCGCACCGCGCGAGAGGCCATCACCCTGGCCCACATGGCGCGCGAGCTGTACGGCACGGCATGGATCAAGCTCGAAGTGGTGGGCGACGAACACACCCTGCAGCCCGACCCCTGGGGCACGGTGGAGGCCGCGGCGCAGCTCATCAAGGACGGCTTTGCGGTCTTCCCCTACTGCACCGACGACCTGGTGACCTGCCAGCGCCTGCTGCACGCGGGCTGCGAAGTGCTGATGCCCTGGGGCGCCCCCATCGGCTCCGGTCAGGGCCTGATCAACCCGTTTGCGCTGCGCACCTTGCGCGCACGCCTGCCGGGTGTGCCACTGGTGGTCGACGCGGGCATTGGCGCGCCCTCGCACGCTGCTGCGGCCCTGGAGCTGGGCTTTGACGCCGTGCTGCTGAACTCCGCCGTTTCACAGGCCGTGGACCCTGTGCGCATGGCGCGCGCCTTCGGCCTGGCGATTGAAGCCGGCCGTGCCGCGTTCGAGGCTGGCGTGATGGCTCCGCAGGACATGGCTGTCGCCTCCACGCCCGTTTCGGGCCACCCTTTTTTGATTCAATGAAACACCCCCCGCGCCGCTTCGCGTCTCCCCCCTCTCTCGCCTTCGGCGGGAGGGGAGTGGCACCAGAGGCCCGGCAAAGCCGGTTCCTCGGTGCCCTGGGACTGCGTTGTTTCATGCGCTGTGGATCGCGCTCCGGCGCAAGAGGACAAATGACATGACCCCTTTGATCTGGAGCATTGCAGGCACCGACAGCGGTGGCGGCGCCGGGCTCGCGGCCGACCAGCGGGCGGCCGACGCGCTGGGCGTGCACTGCTGCACCGTCGTTGCCGGCATCACGGCGCAGAGCACCACCGAGGTCACGCACATCGAGGCCACGCCGCCGAGCGTGCTGCAAGCCCAGCTCGACACGCTGGCCGCCGACCTGCCGCCGCGCGTGATCAAGACAGGGCTGCTGGGCAGCGCCGACAACGTGCGCGTGCTGGCGGCCTTCATCGACCGGCTGCGCGCGCAGCAGCCGCTGGCCCTGGTGGTTGACCCGGTGCTGCGCGCCAGCACCGGCGCCGCGCTGGCCGACGCCGAGCTGCGCGCGGCCTACCGCGAGCTGCTGCTGCCCCGCGCCACCGTGATCACGCCCAACCAGGCCGAGGCCGTCGCACTGCTGGAAGACCTGGGTGCAGACACGCCCACAGACATCCCAGCGCAAGCAAGGGCACTGCGTGCGCTGGGCTGCGAGGCGGTGGTCATCACCGGCGGCGATGCGGCCCTGATCCAGCACCACGACAGCCTGTCGCTCGACTGGCTGGACACACCACAGGCCAGCGGCTGGCTCAGCCTGCCGCGCGAACACACGCCGCACAACCACGGCACCGGCTGCACCTTCGCATCGGCCCTGGCGTCGGCCCTGGCGCGGGGCTGGGTGGTGGCCGACGCGGCCGTGCTGGCCAAGATGGCCGCCACGCACGCGCTGCGCCACGCGCGCGCCGTCGGCCGCGGCGTAGGCCCGGTCATCGCCCGCGAAGGCTTCGCCACCGAGCCATCGCTGCTGCCGCAACTCTCGCTGGACGCACAGACCCCCACGCATGGGGTCACACGCCTGCGTGGCCGCGACCCCGGCGTCTACGCCATTGTGGACAGCGCCGAGCGGGCCGAAGCCGTGCTGCGCGTGCGCCCCACGGTGGACACGGTCCAACTGCGGCTGAAGCGGCCCGACGGCCTGAGCGATGCACACTGGCAGGCGCAATTGCACGAGGCCATCGCCCGCAGCCAGCGCGCCGCCGACGCAGCCGGTGTGCTGCTCGTCATTAACGACCACTGGCAGGCCGCGCTGCAGGCCGGCGCCCGCGCCCTGCACCTGGGGCAGGAAGATCTGCTCGCCCTGACCCTGCGCGACCATGCGGAGCTGGCTGCCGCCCGCGCGCAGGGCGTGCAGTTGGGCATCAGCTCGCACAGCCTGTGGGAGTTGTGCCGCGCGGCATCGATGGCGCCCGACCTGATCGCCTGCGGCCCCGTGTGGGCCACCACCACCAAGGCCATGCCCTGGCTGCCGCAGGGGCTGGACAACCTGGCCTGGTGGGCCCACATGGCGCCAGCGCCCGTGGTGGGTATCGGCGGCATCCTGGAGCCTGCGCAGTTGCGCGCGGTGGCCGAAGCGGGCGCGGCTGGTGGCTGTGTGGTGCGTGGCCTGGGCGGGGAGCCTGCGCGCAGCTTGCCCGCCTGGTGCGCCGCCTGGCAGGAGGGCCTGGCCCGGCCACACCGAACCGCCTCGGCGCCCGCTGGCCCCCACCCCACACTGCCCTGAGCGCCCCGGTTCGGCGGCCGCGCGGCGCGGGCGTCCACCGAGCGTCTTCGCCCACGGGGGAACGCGCGCACCGGTTTCGGGTCTGTCAAGCGTCGGCGTCAAACAAAGAACGCGCCACAGTTTTTAGAATAAAACGATGCACGCCGCCCCTTTCTCCGAATTCGCCCTTTTGTTGATGGCCGCCGCCTTCGCTGGCGCGCTGTTTGTCAAACTGCGCCAGCCGGTGCTGATCGCCTACATCGTCATCGGCATCGCGCTCGGGCCGGCCGGTTTCGGCCTTGTCAAGGCGCACGACCAGATCGAGCTGCTGGCCCAGATCGGCGTGACGGTGCTGCTGTTTGTGGTCGGTCTCAAGCTCGACCTGCAGCACGTGCGGCACATCGGCCCAGTGGCTCTGGCGACCGGCTTGGGCCAGCTCACCTTCACCATCATCTTCGGCTTCGTGCTCATCCTTTTGCTGGGCAAAACGCCGATCGAGGCCATCTATGTGGCGGTGGCGCTGACCTTCTCCAGCACCATCATCATCGTCAAGCTGCTGAGCGACAAACGCGAACTCGACAGCCTGCACGGGCGCATCGCAGTCGGCTTCCTGATCGTGCAGGATCTGGCCGTGGTGCTGGCGATGATGGCCATGAGCGCGCTCAAATCCCCCGAGCTGACCGCAGGCGGTGACGTCGCCTGGCTGAGCGTGGCCCTGTCGCTGGTCGGCCGTGTGGTAGCAGCGGGCGTGCTGCTGGCGGTGGCCATGCGCTACGTCATCCCGCGTGTAGTAGCGTCCATGGCCAAGAGCCAGGAACTGCTGCTGGTGTTCGCCCTGGCCTGGGGCGTGGCGCTGGCGGCACTGGGCGAGTGGGCCGGGTTCTCGAAGGAAGCCGGCGCCTTCATGGCCGGTTTCTCGCTGGCGTCCACCCCCTTCCGCGAGGCCATCAACGCCCGCCTGACCGGCATCCGCGACTTTTTGCTGCTGTTCTTTTTCATCGACCTGGGTGCCAAGCTGGAAATGGCTACCCTGGGCGCTGAGCTGTGGCCCGCCGCCGTGCTGTCGGTGTTCGTGCTGATCGGCAATCCCCTGATCGTGATGGCCATCATGGGCTATATGGGTTACCGGCGGCGCACCGGTTTTCTGGCCGGGCTGACGGTGGCGCAAATCAGCGAGTTCTCCATCGTCTTTGTGGCCATGGGCATCACCCTGGGTCATGTGGGTGTGACCGCGCTGGGCCTGACCACCCTGGTGGGTTTGATCACCATCACCATGTCCACCTACATGATCCTGTACTCCCACGCCCTGTACGACCGGCTGGCGCCCTGGCTCAAATGGTTCGAGCGCCGAACGCCGCACCGCGAGCTGGCGGTGGAAGACGGGGACGACCGGCAACTGGAGGCCGACATCCTGGTGTTTGGCATGGGCCGCTACGGGGGACGCCTGCTGCAGCGCCTGCGGGCACAGGGCGTGAACGCGCTGGGCGTGGACTTCGACCCCGAGGCGGTGCGCGACTGGCACCGCCAGGGTGTGCCCATGCGCTTTGGCGACGCTGAAGACCCGGACTTCCTTGAATCCCTGCCCTTGAAAGACGCGCGCTGGGTGGTCAGCACCCTGCCCGAGGTGGCGTCCAACCAGGCCTTGCTGCACGCCCTGCGCGCCAATGGCTACACCGGCCAGGTGGCCGTGGCGGTGCGCGACGAGCACCAGGCCAAGGTGCTGGCAGCAGCTGGCATTGACCGCATCTTCAACCTGTTCGACGACGCCGCCGAGCAGGCCACACGCCAGGTGTGCGAAGCCCTGCTGGCGGGCCAGCCGCCCGCCCCGACCCCCAGCCGCACGGAGACACCGCCATGAGCCCCCACCGCACCGCTGCGCCCAACGCCCTGCTGGTCGCGACAGACTTCTCGGCCCCAGCGCAACGCGCCGCCCAACGCGCGGCCCGCCTGGCGCGCGAGCTGGGCTGCCCGCTGCACCTGCTGCACGTGACCCAGCACAGCCTGATGGACGACATGCGCGCCTGGCTGGACAACAGCGGCCAGTGGCAGGAACGCCTGGCCGGGCAGACCACGCGGGCGCTGAACGAGGCGGCGGCCCTGCTGCAGAGCGACAGCCCCTGGCAAGCCGAACACCCGCTGACGGTACACACACATGCCCTGGAAGGCGCCACGGTGGACACCGTGTGGTCGCAGGCCGAGGCGCTGGACGCGGGGCTGGTCGTCATCGGCCGGCGCGGCAGCACCCCGTTGCACCACCTGGTCATCGGCACGACCGCAGAACGCCTGCTGCGCAAGGCGCCCCGCCCGCTGCTGGTGGTGCAGAACGAGAACTTGCAGAGTTACCAGCGCGTGCTGCTGCCGCTGGATTTTTCGCCCTGGTCGGAGCAGGCCATCGGGCTCGCCCGGCGCCTGACGCCGCAGGCCCACCTGGTGCTGCTGCACAGCTTCTCGATCCCGTTCGAGGAAAAGCTGCGCTTTGCCGGCGTGGACGACGCCACGCTGGACCACTACCGTGAACGAGCACGGCGCGACGCCCGCGACCACCTGGAAGCCCTGGTGGACCGGCACAGCCTGCAGCCCGACGGGTTCACCCTGTGCCTCACCGAGGGCGACGCAGCGCGCCACATCCTCAACGTGGCGCGCGAGCGCGCCTGCGACCTGATCGTGATCGGCAAACATGGCCGACAGGCCGCCGAGGAGCTGCTGCTGGGCAGCGTGACCAAACACGTGCTGGCCGAAGCCGAGTGCGACGTGCTGGTGTCCACGGTGCCCCGCGCCCAGGCTGTAACGGAAGACGCCGCGCTCACAACGGCCCCTCATCCACCAGCCCCTTGAGGGTCACAAGGGCTTCCAGCCCGCCTTCCGGGTGATTTCGCAGCACGATGTCCCCCCCATGCCGACGCACCGCGTTGCGGGCAATCCACATGCCCAGCCCATTGCCCTGGCTGTTGGTCTTCATGCCATGCTCCAGCCGCAAGTACGGCTTGAACATGCCGTGCAAGGCCGCTTCCGGCACACCCGGCCCGTGGTCTCGTATGCGCACCACCGCGCAATCGCCCTCGCGCGACGCTTCAATTTCGACGCGGATGCCGTACCGCAAGGCGTTGTCGATCAGGTTGCCCAAGGCGCGCTTGAGGGCCAGCGGTTTGCCCGAGACTTGCAACGGTTCGGCACGCACCGTCAGGGGCGCCTGCGCAGCCATCGCCACCGATGTCAGCGCGTGCAGCAATTCGTCCAGCCGCACCAACTCGGTCGGTTCGATCAGTTCGCTCCCGCGCATGGTGGTCAATGCGCCTTTGAGCAAGGTGCCCAGTTCCTGCAAATCGGACTGAAATCCCGCCCGGACTTGTGGGTCGTCCAGCATTTCCGCACGCAGCTTCAAACGCATGATCGGCGTCTGAAGGTCGTGTGACACGCTGCGAAAGAGTTGCTCACGGTCCTCGACAGCGCGCCCGATCTGCTCTTGCATCTCGTTGAACGCACGGGCTAGGCGCCGGATTTCTTTGGGCCCTTCGTCTTCGGGGATGCGCTCTGCGCTCATTTCCCGGGCAAACGCGCTCGCTGCGCGGCTCAGGCCAGCCAGCGAACGTGTGAGCTGGCGCGCCATCCAGACCACCATCAACAACAAGGTCAACAGGCCCGCTGCCATGAGCAGCAGGCGATCGGGTGCGTAGGGGTTGGCCTTGTCGAGCAAGCCCGGATTGGGCAGTGCGCTCACCAGCAACAACCAACTGCCTGGTTCCAGCTCGGCCTGCATGACGAGCAAAGGGCGCGTGCCCGATGGTGTCAAGCCCGCCGACTCCACCCACCGCTCGGGCAGATCGCCGAGCGAGGTTTGGGCATCGGTGACCACCACACCTGCGGCCGCTGCAATGTGGACCACCACGGCCGACACCCCATGTGACTGCAATTCATCACCCAGCCGCTGCCGCACCTGCCTCATCAGCTCACGCGCCAACCCTTTGGCCTCAATGCCGCTCTGCAACACCTCAGCGCGGTTGAGCTGAAACAGAAAGCGGGCGCCCCCGGTGGTGCGCAATTGATCCACCAGCAAGGGCCTGTACTGCACCGGCAAGGCCTTGAAGAAGCGCACCGCCTGGGCGCCTGCCTGCGCCAGCTCCTGCGCGGTCTGCTGCGCCTCGGTTCGCGCCTGGGAGCGGGCTTGCACGGTCCACAACACCAGCACCAACACCTGGCTGCTCAACACACCGAGCAGCATGAACAGCACCACCCGGTTGCGCAAGCTCGCAGGAAGCCAGGCTGAAAGTCGCCTGCGCCATGGGTTGTTCGGCGCGCCTCGCGCTTGGGAGGCAGCGCTCATCCGGCGCGCCCCACACGCAGCAGGCGCACCAGTTGCTCGTGTGCCTCGGAGGCAGACGCATGAGGTTTTCGCACAAAGGCCTGGAGCAACTCCGCCGTCTGCTCCGAGCGCAGTCCGTCCATGCCCAAGCGGTGCGAAAACCCCGGCAGCTTGATCACCCCCGGGTCCCTGAAGTCGCTCCAGACAGCGCTCTCAGCCCTGTCAAGCCCATACAACCCGATGCCCTGAATCACCGGCACCGTGCCTTTGGCTCTGTTGTAGTCCCACTGCAGCGAGGCGTCCCAGACATCAGACGCCAATGTGGCCAGCGCATCGGTCCTGTCCTCCGCCCGGTTGAAGGCCGAAAGTACGTCCACGCTGTAGAGGAAGCTGCCGCTGGTGCCCGGCACGGGCACGCTCTCGTACCCCACCCCGGCCTTCATGCCCCAGGCGTTGAGCTCAGCCCGTGCCCCGTCACCCATGATCCACATCCCCGCCTGCCCCAGCAAGAATGCGCGCCCGGCCGCCAGCTCCCCTTGTGGCTGGGGCACTGGAACCGTGTTCAAGGCCCGCAAGCGCAACAAGGCCCGCAGAGCTTCCAAGACGCCGGGGTGTGCCCAGAAGTCGCCTCGCGAAGCCGTCTGGTGGGCGCTGGCGCCCATGCTGGAGAGCAGCAGGCTGTCAAACACCTCCATCAGGAAGCCGCCGCCATCGTGCCAGACCAGCGGGCTGACGCCAGCGGCCGAGAGGCGCTGGGCAGCAAAGAACACTTCGTCCCAGGAGTGGGGTACGGGCAGGCGGTGTTGCTGCCACAGCCCACGGTGGTAGAGCAAGGTGTTGATGCGCTGGACACCCAGAGGCACAGCCACCCACTGCTGCTCCACGGTCGCGGCTTCCCGGGCCAGTGGCAGCAAGGTGTCCCGTGCGGGCAAACGAACCTGCGCGAGGTTCAGCAGCACTCCCTTGCCGGCCAGCTCCTGCACCGCCTTCACCGACAGATGGGCCACATCGGGCGGGCTCCCAGCCAGCAGACGGCTGCGCAGCACCGTCTTGGCCGCCGCACGGGAGCCACCCGGCACAGGCGCGTTGCGCCACACCAGCCGATCTCGGTTGACCTTTTGCAACACATGATCCAGCGCCCAGCGTTCGCTCGCGGAAGTCCACCAGTGCAGCACCTCCAGACCCTGTGGTGTTTCCGGCTGGGGTTGCGCTGCCTGCAGGCGTGAGCCCCAGACCCCAGCGGCCACACAGGCCAGCTGGTGCATGCAACGCCGGCGGGTCATGGCACGCATGGAACCCCCGAACGGCCGATGCAACAGCCCACGGACTTTCGGCCCTTCCAACCACCACCCAGAACAGCAGCGCAAGGCGCGCCTGGGCTGCCGCACGGGTAGCCCAGGTGCGCACTTGGTGTGACAATCCGCGCCATGTTGGTAACCCTACGTACCGTTGTCATGAAGCTGCTCCTGTGTGGGCTGATGGCTGGCTGGGTTGTCTTTTTTGCGGCCACCTCGACCGCCCAAGCCCAAACCTTGGTGATCGAGAGTTGGCGCACCGAAGACAAAAATCTCTGGAAACACCACATCCTGCCCGTGTTTCACCGCCAGCAGCCCGGGATCACTGTCAAATTTGCCCCCACTGCCCGCGACCTTTACGATCAATCACTGGCCGCCCGGCTCGACGCCGGCATTGCAGGCGACCTGATCAGTTGCCGACCTTTTGACGCTTCCCTGGCACTGTTCCAGAAAGGGCACTTGCTGCCCATCGATGATGCACCCGCCCTGGCCCATTTCCCTGAGCGCCACCGGATGGCCTGGCAAACCGATGACGGGCGGTCCACGTTCTGCCTGCCCATGGCTTCGGTCATGCACGGCATCTTCTACAACAAAGCCTTGTTTGAGCGCTTGCGGCTTTCGGTGCCGCTCACGCAAGACGCCTGGTTTGCAGCCATGCGCCGGGTGCGCGCCGTGCCCGGGCTGGATCCGCTGGCCCTGGGCACCGCCGACCGATGGGAATCCCACCAACTCTTGTTCACCAACATCGGCCCCAACCGCTGGAGTGGCGAGCAAGGACGGCTGGCGCTGCTGCAGGGCCATGCCCGGCTGACCGACCCCGAGTTTCTGGATGTCTGGCGCAGCATGGCCGCGCTGCTGCCCTGGCTGCCAGCAGGCCATGCGGCCATGGACTACGACACCACCATGCAACATTTTGGCCATGGCGAAGCGGCCATGCGCCCTGGCGGATCCTGGGAAATTCCTCAGTTGCGGGCCTACAAAGACCTCGATCTCGGTGTTTTTCAGGCCCCTGTCAGGCGCGCGGGCGACCCTTGCCACGTCACAGACCATCTGGACATTGGCATGGGCATCAACCCGAAAACCGCCCATCCCGCTGCGGCCAGGACCTTCCTCAACTGGCTTGCATCGGCCGAGTTCACCCAACTTTATGCCACCGCCGCCGTCGGGTTCTACCCCTTGTCGGACCACCCGTTCAGCGTGCCCGACCCCCTGGCCCGTGAAATGCTGCAATGGCGCCAGCAGTGCCAGCCCACGATCCGCCTCAATGCCCAGCGCCTGAGCAGGGGAGAGCCCGACATGGAAGAACTTTTCTGGACGGTCAATGCCATGGTGATCAATCAGCAGATCACGCCAGCGCAGGCCGCCACCCGGCTGCAACGAGAAATCGACCGGCGCCGCACCAGCGCGCCAGGCGAGCGCCAAAGACCATGACAGAAGCCGACACACCCGCCCTCATCACCACACCACCCGGGCTGTACCGCCACTACAAGGGCGGTTGGTACGAAGTGCTTGAAACCGCGCGCTGCAGCGAAACCCTGCAGGGCATGACGGTGTACCGGGCGCTGTACGGCGAAAGCTTGAGCACCTCAGCACTGTGGGTTCGGCCCGCTGCCATGTTCAACGAACACGGGCACTTTGGCGGGCTGCTCCAGCACCGCTTTGTGCAACATGAGCCCGCTCACCTGAACCTCCTCGATCTGCCCACGGTGCACGCCCTCACTGCCTATCTTCGGGGGCAGGCACAGCGGCGCGGCTGGGACCTGGACAGCACCCTGCGCCCGCCACCCCCCGAGCCCACCACCTGCTGCGGTCGCGGCTGCCATGGCTGTGTGTGGGAGGGTTTTTACACCGCGATGTCTGGTTGGCGGGACGACGCGGTGACGGCCCTCAGCGCGCACGACCCCCATAGCGCATCCGCATGCGCTGAATCAGCGCCCGCCCGATAACATCGGACCATGCCAACTCACTGGTTGATGAAATCCGAGCCCGACGAGTGCTCGATCGACGATGCGCTGGCCGCTCCCGGCGCCACCGTGCCCTGGACCGGGGTGCGCAACTACCAGGCGCGCAACTTCATGCGCGACACCATGCAGGTCGGTGACGGCGTGCTGTTCTACCACTCCAGTTGCCCACAACCGGGCATTGCCGGTCTCGCGCGCGTGGCTTCCGGCACGCGGCCGGACCCGACGCAGTTTGATCCGGCGTCCCCCTACTTCGATGCAAAGTCGTCCCCCGAGAACCCGCGCTGGCTTCTGCTGGACGTGCAGGCCACCCACAAAACCCGTCTGATCGGCCTGCCCGAACTGCGCGCCACCCCCGAGCTGGGCGAACTGGTCATCCTGCAGCGCGGCAACCGCCTGTCAATCACGCCGGTGAGCGCCGCGCACTGGCGCTTCATCACGCAGCGGCTGCTGGCTCGCTGAGGCGCCGGATCGCCTGCGCCATGGCCTGGTTCAACGGCGCCGACTGGCCCAGCGACTGCGCCAGCCGCAGCACCTCGCCACACAGCGCATCGATCTCGGTCGGGCGGCCAGCGGCCAAGTCGTCGGCCATGCTGGAGCGCGCGTGGGCGTCGATCCGCAGCAGGCGGAATGCCAGCAGCCGGAACAGCGGCGTGGGCAGACGCAACACACGCAGCAGGCCGTCCCAGGACAGGGCGGTCATGCGCACCGGTTCGATACGCGCCTGCCGCAACAGCAGCAGCGCCTCCTCCATCAGATCGGCATAGCAGCGCCGGTGCCCGGCATCCAGCAACTGCGCGCGCAGCGGCAAGCCCGAGAGGGCGTTCACCGGGTTGTTGAGGTTCAGCAGCAGCTTGCCCCACTGCACCGGCTGCATGTCGGTGTGCAGGGTCAGCGCAAGGCCGGCAGCGGCCCACACACCGAGCCAGGGTGTCAGCCGGGCAGAGCCCTGTGCCGCCAAGACGCCCGTGGTGCCCTGGTGGTAATGCCCCGGCGCGCACCGAGTCACATTGAACGGGACCACAGCCGGCAACAGGTGCAGTTGGGGCGCGGCTTGCATGGCCTCGGTCAGCGGAAACAGACCGTTCTGCCAGCACAGCACCGGTGTTTCGGGCGGCAGCACGGCCGACAGTTCGTGCAAAGCCGCCGCCAGCGCCGGGCGCTTGACGCACAGCATCACCAGTGCCGGGCGCGCCCCCTTGGGCAACCGGTGGTGCAGGCGCAGGGCGGCCGCGGGCAACTGGTGGTCGCCACCGGTCAGGTCGGTCAGGCACAGGCCGTGGGCGGCCAGGGCGCTGGTGACAACCGGGCGGCCCACAAAATCCACCGCCACGCCGACCGCCTGCAGCCGCCCACCCAAGTAGCAACCGACATGGCCAGCACCCATCACCAGCACCGACCCGGGTGCGCTGCCCAGGTTCTGTGCGGCCGTCATGGCTGGCGGGTCGGCTGCGTGACGCGCCGTCGCACCGGACCAGCTTGTGCCATCACCGCTGCATGTGCGTCGCGCTGCAAGCCCAGCGCCATCTGCACCTCGGCCACCAAAAACATCGGGCCCACCAGCAGGCCGCGCAAATCGTCGAAGAAGGCGGGCTTGCGTCCTTCCCAGACATGGCCCACGGTCTGCAGCAGCCAGCCCACCACAAAGCTGCCCAGCCCCCAGGTCAGCCAGGTGGCCAGGGGCACCGCGCCCAGCGGGTGCGCCAAGGCCACCAGCACACCCAGCGCGGCGATGGTCGGCACCGTGAGCGAAGCGCGGCCCAACCGCAGGTACCAGACCGCCGTGAGCGCCCACACCAGCCAGTGCGCTCCGGGCAGCACGGCGTCGGCACCGCCCATGGGCACCCGGGCCAGCAGGGCCGCAATGCCGAACGCGATGAGCGGAATGCCCACGAAGTGGGTGGCGATGTTGCGCGGGTCGCGGTGGTAGCGCGCGTACTCGATCAGTTGCCGGGTGGCGTGGTCCATGGTCGTCTCCTGTGGTTGGTCTGTTGCCGAACCGCCGTGAGCATCCCCGTTCAGCCTGTGGGTGTCTGTCAAAATTCCGACAAACCCCAACCACCGGCTCACCACCGCGGGCAAACCCTAGCGATCCATGCCCCCGACCCACCCGGCCCCGCCCGGCCTGCATGCGGCCCTGACCAGCGATGAATGGTTCAGCGCCTGCGACCCGGTGCTGCAGACCGAGTTGCTGCGGCTGGCCCGCCTGCGCCCGCTGGCCGATGGCGAATCGCTGTTCGCGCGCGGCGGTGAGGCCGATGGCCTGTGCTGCGTGGTGGC
>DAIOEI010000019.1:0-14527 GCA_036746335.1 Hydrogenophaga sp.
ACCTGGCCCATGCGGTGGAGCAGTTCGATGCGGATGTGGTCTGCCTGCAAGAGGTAAGGCGCCACCACCGAAAGCTTGAAAAGCACTTCACCCGCTGGCCTGAACTGGATCAGGCCGGTTACCTCTCTCCTGAAGGCTACGAATCGGTCTACAAAACCAATGCCATCACACGGCATGGTGAGCATGGCAACGCGCTGCTGTCGCGCTGGCCGGTGCTGGATACACGCCATTCGGATGTCTCGGATCACCGCTTTGAGCAGCGCGGCATCCTGCACGGACACTTGTTGGTCGGACAGGTCGAGCTGCATGTCATCGTGGTGCACTTCGGGCTGATCCATGCGAGCCGCGAGCGCCAGGTGCAGCGCCTGGGCCATCACATCGCGCGGGAGGTCCCAGCCGACGCGCCCCTGATCGTGGCGGGCGACTTCAATGACTGGGGAGCACAATTGCTCAAACCCATGGCCCAGCTGGATTTGCGCACCTTTGACGGCATCCGTCTGCCTACTTATCCCTCCCGCTTGCCGCTGTTGCACCTGGACCGTATTTATGTGCGCGGTCTGCAGCCGGTGTCGGCGCACGTTCCCCATGGACGGGCCTGGAGTCGCATGTCTGACCATTTGCCGCTGATTGCCGACTTCGAATGGTGAGTGCCCCAGTGTCCGGCCGCTCAGCCAAAGGCAGGCGGCGCAAACCGGCGGCCAGTACGGCATTGCAGGCGGGCAACGCGTTGGTTTTGCTCGAAGGCGGCCAGCAGCTCTTTCCGGCCATGATGCAGGCCATGGACGCCGCTCAGCGGGTGGTGCATCTGGAGACATACATTTTTCATTTTGAAGGTGAGGCTCTGCAGGTGGCGCATGCGCTGGAGCGCGCCGCCTTGCGCGGCGTCCAGGTTCGTCTGGTGGTGGATGGCGTGGGAACCCATCACATACCGGCCCCGTGGCAGGAGCGGTTTGCCCGGGCAGGGGTTCGCTGGCGCGTGTATGCACCACTGGGTCACCTAGGCTTGCTGATCCCTAGCCGCTGGCGGCGACTGCACCGCAAGCTGTGTGTGGTCGATGGTGTGCTGGGGTTCTGCGGGGGAATCAACCTCATCGACGATCGAGATGACCTCGCGCTGGGGCGCTTGGTCGAGCCAAGACTGGATTTCTCCCTTCAGGTGGCGGGGCCGGTGGTGACCGATATGGTGGAGACCATGGAGCAGCTCTGGTGGCGTCTGCAGGCGGTGCGCAAGGCTCGGCAACGGGAGTTCAAGGCTGCGTGGGATGCGCTGCGCGAAACCAGACCGGAGGGTGACTTCTCCCGCTTGTGGACGCACCAGGATTGCCTGCATGGCCCCTTGCCCGAACAGTCTGCCAGGCAGGCTTTGTGTGCACAGGCGCAGGGTCCGCCAGCGACGGTCGTCTCCAATGCACGAGCCTCGTTGTTGCTGCGCGACAACGTCAGCCACCGCCACGATATCGAGCGTGCCTATCTCAAGGCCATCGGAGAATCCCGGGAGGATGTGCTGATTGCCAACGCTTACTTCATCCCCGGGCGCAAACTGCGGCACGCATTGACGGTGGCGGTCCGTCGTGGCGTGCGGGTGCGCTTGTTGATGCAAGGCAAGTACGAAGGCTTCATGCAGTACCGTGCTGCGCGACCGGTGTACCAGCAATTGCTGGATGCCGGCATCGAAATCCATGAATACACGCCCAGCGCCTTGCATGCCAAAGTGGCCGTGATCGATCAAGCCTGGGCGACAGTGGGCTCAACCAATCTGGACCCTTTGTCGCTGTTGCTGGCCCGTGAGGCCAATATCATGACCAGCGATCAGCAGTTCTGCCAGCAACTCCACGAACGGCTGGAGCGAATATTTGCGCAATCCACGCACGCGATCAATGCCCCGTTTCTGGCCGCACGCCCCTGGCATCAGAGGCTGCTGGATCGACTGGCGTTCATGCTCATGCGCCTGAGTCTTTATCTGACGGGCCACCGTTACTGAGCAGGAAAACCCCAGACCCGGTGTTGTATCGACAGCGGTCACCATTGGCGGAAGCAGGCGGTGTTAGCATGAACCATGCTGATGACCACCGACCCCTCCATGCCCACTACCGCTGTCCCCCAAGACGCCGACGGCGTGCCCGTTTCCTTGAAGATTCGCGAGCGTATCAAGGCAGCCCGGCAGCGTTTTCATTCCAACGACAACATTGCCGAATTCATCCAGCCGGGTGAACTTGAATTGTTGCTTGACGAAGTCGCCTCCAAAATGCAAGGCGTGCTCGACAGCATGGTCATTGACCTGGAAAACGACCACAATACCGGCGATACTGCGCGCCGCGTGGCCAAGATGTACCTCAAAGAGGTTTTCAATGGCCGCTACGTCAAAGGGCCGGCCGTTACCGAGTTTCCGAACGCCGAGCATCTGAATGAGCTGATGATTGTTGGGCCCATCACGGTGCGCAGCGCCTGTAGCCATCATTTTTGCCCAGTGATCGGAAAGATCTGGATTGGCGTGATGCCCAACGAGCATACCAACGTGATCGGCCTGTCGAAATATGCGCGCCTGGCCGAGTGGATCATGGGGCGGCCCCAGATTCAGGAGGAGGCCGTTGTGCAACTGGCCGACCTGATCCAGGAAAAAACCCAGCCCGACGGGCTCGCCATCGTGATGGAAGCCAGTCACTATTGCATGGCTTGGCGCGGCGTCAAGGACATGGACAGCAAAATGATCAACTCGGTCATGCGCGGCGTGTTTCTCAAAGATCCCAACCTGCGCCGCGAATTCCTTTCCCTTATTCCTCGCCAATCCTAAAGAACCCACCATGCTGGTCCGCCTGCTCTACGTCAGCCGCGCAATCGACGAGGATTGCTCCTCGGCCATTGAATCCATCCTCGAATCCTCGCGTTCGCACAACATGGGCAACGGCATCACCGGCGTGCTGTGTTACGGCGGCGGCGTTTTCTTGCAAGCCATCGAAGGTGGGCGCAGCGCGGTGAACACCTTGTACAACCACATCGCTGCCGACAAGCGCCACACCGACGTGGTTCTGTTGCATTACGAAGAAATCAGCGAGCGCCGTTTTGGCGGCTGGACCATGGGCCAGGTCAATCTCTCCAAACTCAACACTTCGATCGTCTTGAAGTATTCAGAGCGGCCAGAGTTCGACCCCTATTCGGTGTCCGGAAAAGTCTCGCTGGCTTTGCTGGAGGAGCTGATGGCGACCGCCAGCATCATTGGCAGAGCTTGACCCATGGCGCACCGTTGCCGGTGGCGCCTGTGTTGACGGGTTTGTTGGGCTGCGACTTCAGTAGCGCACCTTCCAAGCGAAAGCCCATCGTCTTGGCCACCGGCCAGCTCGACCGGGGTCGTATTGTGCTGAACGGCATGGAGGTGTTCGAGACTCTGGATGCCTGGGCCGCCAGACTATGCGTACGGGGGCCTTGGGTGGGTGGTTTTGACTTGCCGTTTGGCTTGCCGCGTGAGCTGGTGCATGCCCTTGGCTGGCCTACCGAATGGGCCAGCTGGCTTGCGCACTACGCCTCTCTCAGCCGGGAGGATATCCGCGCCGCTTTCTCGGCTTTCTGTAACGCCCGACCGCAAGGGCGCAAATTTGCGCACCGGGCCACCGATGGTCCCGCCGGCTCCAGCCCCAGCATGAAATGGGTGAACCCGCCCGTGGCGTTCATGTTGCATGCGGGCGTGCCGCGGTTGGCAGGTGCGGGTGTGACGCTGCCAGGATTGCTGCAAGGCGATCCCGATCGGGTCGCGCTGGAGGCCTATCCTGGCCTGCTGGCACGCAGCGTGCTCGGCCACGCATCCTACAAGAGCGACGACAAGCATCGCCAGACGCCGGACCGTTTGATCGCTCGCAAGACCTTGATCCATGCGCTGGAAAGCGGTGAAGCGCCTCTGTTGCTGAGCATGGGTGCGCGGCTGAAACTCAGCCATGCCCAGCGCGACGATTTGGCCGATGATGCCAGCGGCGACAGGCTAGATGCGGTCCTGTGCATGTTGCAGGCGGCCTGGGGTCTGAGCAGGCACCAGGCCGGACATGCCACTTATGGTTTGCCGGCGTTTGATCCGCTGGAGGGCTGGATCATCACCGCTTGAGAGTAGATGTACCAGCGTACCTTGTGGTCGCCTGACGGGTGTGCCAACTCTTGCGGATGATGTGGATCAAATCCTTGGGCGCCGTGCGCCGCGATACTTCGGTTTTGGCTTTTTTCGTTCATTTCGTGCCCCAGCGCTTTTTTACTTCTCGCCAGGCGGCGACAGCGGACGCGGCTGCGGTGTCTTCAGCGACTGTTCCCGTTGCTGCGGCGAGCATTCCCCACAAGACCCACGAAGACATCCAGGCGTTGTTGACCGGCACCTTGTTTGTGGCCTTGGGCGTGATCATGTTCCGCCATTGCGGCTTGCTCACAGGCGGCACCGCAGGCTTGGCATTTTTGCTGCATTACGCCACGGGCTGGAACTTCAGCCTGGTGTTCGTGCTGGTCAACCTGCCCTTTTACGGATTGGCCTGGCGCCGCATGGGCTGGCTGTTCACGCTGAAGACTTTTGCAGCGGTGGCTCTTATGGCAGGCTGGGTGCAATGGCTGCCGCAATGGATCGGCTTTGAGAAATTGTCCACGGGTTTTGCCGCCGTGGCGGGTGGCCTGCTGATGGGCGCTGGCATGTTGATGCTGTTTCGGCACCGTGCCAGCCTCGGCGGGTTCAATGTGCTGGTGTTGTACTTGCAGGAGCGCTGGGGATGGCGCGCAGGGCGGGTGCAAATGCTGTTTGACTGTGGCATCGTGCTGGCTGCTTTGGCCGTGACGGCACCGGGTCTTTTGCTGTGGTCGGTATGGGGTGCTGTGGTGCTCAATCTGACGCTTGCGGTCAACCACCGCCCCGGCCGCTACATGACGGTGTAGCTCCGTTCAATGGCCGTTCATCTCAGGAGTCTCGCGCGGGTCGACCCGCCGGTCGGTGCACACTCTGTGGATGGGATGTCTTTTACGGGGTGATGTTGTGCTGGAACGCAGGGCTTCCATGTGTCGGTATCTGGCGCTTGTCTGGAGGGGGTTGCTTTGTGCAGTGCTCGCCAGTCCGCCGCAGGCGTGGGCTTACGAGGCACCGGGGGAGCGCGTCTACGAGGCGCGGGTTACCCGGGTGTTTGACGGGGATACGGTGTGGGTCAAACCGCTGCAAGGCGGTCGGTATCGCAAGCTAAGGCTTGCCGGCCTGGATGCACCAGAAATTTGCCAGGCAGGTGGCACCGCCTCGCGGGATGCCCTTGCCGGACGTATTCTGGAACGCCGGGTTACCGTGAGAGAGCTTCGGCGCGATGACTTCGGACGTGCGCTGGTACGGCTTTCGATCGGCGGTGACGACGTCGGCGCATGGTTGGTGCACAGCGGGCATGCTTGGTCGTACCGCTGGCGCCGTGACGCCGGCCCGTTTGCCGACGAAGAAGCGCAGGCCCGTCTGTTGCGCCGGGGCCTGTTCGCGGCTCAACAGCCTGAAAACCCCCGCGATTTCCGTCGCCGTCACGGACCTTGCTCGGTGCCTTGAGGCGGTCTCGCGTCAGTGAGCGGACCGTGCGCTGCAAACAGGACAGTCGGCGTTTCGGGGCAATTCAATGGCATGAAAGGCCATATCACGGCCATCGATCATCAGCAAGCGCCCGGTCAGCCTCGAACCCTGACCACTAAGCAATTTGAGCGCCTCGGCTGCCTGCATGCTGCCCACCACGCCCACCAGAGGCGCAAACACGCCCATGGTGGCGCAGCGGACTTCTTCCACCACCGCATGGTCTGGAAACACACAGGCATAGCACGGGCAATCGCTCACCCGGGTGTCGTAGACGCTGAGTTGACCGTCCATGCGGATCGCCGCCCCTGATACCAAGGGTTTGCCGTGTTGCACGCAGGCCTTGTTGATCAGTTGCCGAGTGGCGAAATTGTCGGTGCAGTCCACCACCACATCAGCCGCTGGGACAAGCTCGTCCAGCAGCGAAGCGTCCGCCTTTTGTACCAACGCCGTGATGACCGGGTCGGGGTTGATGGCTGCCACAGCCGCACGCGCAGACTCCGCCTTGGGCTGGCCCACCCGCGCCAGGTTATGGGCGATCTGGCGCTGCAGATTGGTCTCGTCCACGACGTCATGGTCTACCAGGGTGATACGACCGACGCCTGCGCTGCCCAGATACAGCGCCACCGGGGAACCCAGACCTCCGGCACCGAGTACCAGCGCGTTCGATTGGAGCAGCCGCGTTTGCCCTTCGACACCCAGCTCGTCGAGCAGTATGTGGCGTGAGTACCGCAGCAGCTGTTGGTCGTTCAAAATTGTGTCCCCGCAAGGCGTGCTGCGCTGGGGGTGGTCAATTGCTGTCTTTTTTGGCCTCGGTGCGAGCGGTCAGGGTCTTGCTGACGGTAACAGGCAGGCCCTTGAGCTGGTTCAGGGCCTGCTGCAGCTGGAAGTCCTTGTCGCTGCCAAACTCTGGCACCAAACGCTGACCAGGGTTCTTTTTGGCTTCGTCTTCCAGGCGCTTGCGGGCTTGTTCACGCTCCTCTTCGCGGGCCTGCTCGGCAGCACGCTGGGCATCCGTCATGGGGTTAGCCTCGCCGCCGTTGCCCAGGTGCTTTTGCAGGTCGGCCTCGCGCGTGCGCAAGGCGGCGAACAAGTTGCCTTCAGGGGTTTCGTCCACCATCACGTCTGGAATGATGCCTTTGGCTTGGATGGAGTTGCCCGACGGCGTGTAGTAGCGGGCGGTGGTGAGCTTCAGTCCGGTGTCGGGGCCCAGCGGGCGCACGGTCTGCACCGAACCTTTGCCAAAGGTCTGGCTGCCCATGATGATCGCGCGTTTGTGATCTTGCAAGGCACCCGCGACAATTTCGCTGGCAGATGCAGAGCCTTCATTGACCAGTACAACCAGCGGCACCTTTTTGAGCGCACCCTTGGTGGCGTCGGTCAAGCGCCTGATAGGGTCTGGGCCACCGCGGCGCAAGTAATGCTGCGGAGCGGCCGTGAACACAGCCTTGCTGTCGGGCAACTGGCCGTTGGTGGACACCACCGTCACGTTCTCCGGTAAAAAGGCGGCCGACAGGGCCACCGCAGCGTCCAGCAAACCACCGGGATCGTTGCGCAGGTCCAGGACCATGCCTTTGAGCTGTGGTTGCTCTTTGTAGATGGCTTCCACCTTGCGGGCGAAATCCTCGACGGTTCTGTCCTGGAACTGAGACACCCGAACCCAGGCGTAGCCCGGTTCGACCACTCGGGACTTGACGCTTTGGGTCTTGATTTCTTCGCGCGTGATGGTCACAGGGAAGCTGCGGTTTTCATCGCGGCGCAAGATCGTCAAAAGTACTTTGGTGCGTGGCTCACCCCGCATGAGTTTGACGGCATCGTTGATGCTCAGTCCCTTGACGGCGGTGTCGTCGATCTTGGTGATCAGGTCACCGGACTTCAGGCCGGCGCGAAAGGCTGGCGAGTCTTCGATGGGAGAAACCACCTTGACCAGTCCGTCTTCCATGGTGATCTCGATGCCTACCCCCACAAAGCGCCCGCTGGTGCCTTCCCGGAATTCTCTGAACGACTTTTTGTCGAAATATTGCGAATGGGGGTCCAGGCTGGCCACCATGCCTGTGATGGCCTCGGAGATGAGCTTCTTTTCATCGACCGGCTCCACGTAATCGCTTTTGACCATGCCGAACACGGCAGCAAGTTGCTGCAGCTCTTCAAGCGGCAGTGGTGCGACCGTGCTGCGGGCGACCGCTTGCAACTGCACGGTGGTCAGGGCACCCGCCACGGCACCCACCGCTACCCAGCCTGCGATCTTCAGCTTGTGACTCACTGCTTTGCCCATGAAACAACCTCGGTCAATGGCGAGAGGGCCCGGAAATGGGCCCTCGAACAAACAATATACACCTATGAGCCATTGCGGGTCATTCGGTTCCTTGAGGCACGCAGCAGACTTTGCAGGCCGGCGCCAACAAGTGCGCCCCCAGTCAGGCTTTGCCTTGGTTGGCGACAGCGGCAGCGGCGGCTGCAGCAGCCTGGGCATCGCCCAAGTAATAGGATCGCAGGGGTTTGAGGCTTGCGTCAAGCTCGTACACCAGTGGAATCCCGTTGGGGATGTTGAGGTGCACGATGTCGGTTTCAGAAATACCGTCGAGATACTTCACCATCGCACGAATGCTGTTGCCGTGTGCGGCGATCACGATCCGTTGACCGCCTTGGATGGCAGGTGCCAGCACCTCGTTCCAGAAAGGCATGACCCGGGCGACCGTGTCCTTGAGGCACTCGGTCAGCGGTACCTGGTCTTCGCGCAGCTGTGCGTAGCGAGGATCGCTGCGTTCGCTGCGCGGGTCGGTGGCTTCCAGCGCCGGTGGCGGGGTGTCGTAGCTGCGGCGCCAGATCAGCACTTGCTCGTCCCCGTACTGTTTGGCCATGTCCGCCTTGTTCAAGCCCTGCAGACCGCCGTAGTGGCGCTCGTTGAGGCGCCAGTCCTTGACCACCGGCAGCCATGCGCGGTCCATTTCGTCCAGGCACAGGTTCAGGGTATGGATGGCACGCTTGAGTACCGAGGTGTAGGCGACATCAAATTCATAGCCTTCGGCCTTGAGTAGCCGCCCAGCGGACTGGGCTTGTGCAACGCCGGTGGGCGTCAGCGCCACATCGGTCCAGCCGGTGAAGCGGTTCTCTAGGTTCCAGGTGGATTCGCCGTGGCGGATAAGAACGAGTTTGTGCATGACAGACAGAGATAGGGTGAACAATTCGCAGAGGCCGGACGCCGATCAGCCATACATTCTAAAATCGAGGGCTATACAGAAAGGCGTTTACCGTGAGTTTCTTTATCGACAACTGGCTGCTTATCGCCGTGGCCATCACTTCTGCTGCGCTGTTGATGTGGCCAGCCGTCTCTGGCGGCGCGGGTCTGGGCTCGGTCAACCCCACCCAGGCTGTGCAGCTGATCAACCGCGAGAAGGCGGTGGTGGTGGACGTTTGTGCACCCGACGAATACGCGGCCGGGCACGTGGTGGGTGCCAAAAATCTGCCTTTGGGTGAGCTGGAGGCCAAGTTGCCCGGACTCGTCAAGAACAAGGCAACGCCAGTGGTGCTGGTGTGTGCCTCGGGCATGCGCTCTCGGCGTGCGGTGGCGGTGGCCCGAAAACTGGGCTACGAAAACGCCCACTCCCTCAGCGGTGGCCTCGCCGCTTGGCGCTCGGCCAGTCTGCCGGTTGAAAAGTGATCCGAGATGTCGTGGCGAAGCATTTAGCGCGTTGTTTTGCGCCTCGAAGTGCCCCGCATGCCGTGACCGCGGCTCTGCATTCGCCGCCAGTTCCCCGTTTTTAGGAATTCCAGATGGCCTCCGTGAAGATGTATTCGAGCGATTTTTGCCCTTACTGCAGCCGGGCCAAGGCATTGCTGCGTCAGAGAGGCGTGACGGACTTCGAAGAAATCGTGGTGGATGGAAGGCCCGAGTTGCGCGCGCGCATGACCGAGCTGACCCGTCGCACCAGTGTCCCGCAAATCTTCATTGGCACCACCCACGTCGGCGGTTGCGATGATTTGCACGCGCTGGACCGCAACGGCGCCCTGACCGCATTGCTGCAAGGCTGAGCAAAGGACGTCTCCAGGCGGTCTCCAGACCGTTCCTGTTCTGGGTGGCTGGCAACGTTTGCAGGAACACACTCTCAGTGAACCCGCTTTTGTGAGTACTCGTCGGGTGGTCTTTGTGGTGGTGGTCTCCGCCGACTGCCTTGCAATGTGCACCATGTTCGGGTGCCTCTGTCGCACCGGAGATAATCTCAATGATGTGCCTGCTGCGGGAGTGCCTTCCCGGGCGGGTTTCGTTTTGTCCGTTGTTTGAAAGTTCACCATGGCCGATCAAGATCCCGTTTTCCAGATTCAGCGCGTTTACCTCAAGGAGGTGTCGCTGGAGCAGCCCAATTCGCCTTCGATCCTGCTGGAGCAAGAGCAGCCGACCGTCGATATTCAGCTGGGCGTAGAGGCATCGCCTGCGGCCGACGGGGTTTACGAGGTCTGTGTGACTGCAACGGTGCAAACCAAGATCAAAGACAAAACCGTTTTTCTGGTGGAGGCCAAGCAGGCCGGGATTTTTGAGGTTCGCAATCTGCCCCAAGAGCAAATGGGCCCCATCATGGGGATCGCCTGCCCCCAAATCGTCTACCCTTACCTGCGCGGCAATGTCGCCGATTTGATTCAGCGCGCGGGATTCCCGCCTGTGCATTTGGCCGAGATCAACTTCCAGGCCATGTACGAGCAGCAGCAAGCCCAACAGGCGCCCGCCACTGCACAGTAAGCGGCCTGCCCATGAAGATCGCCGTTCTGGGGGCGGGTGCCTGGGGTACAGCGCTCGCCATTCATGCGGCCAGCAGGGCTGATGGTCGGCGCGAGGTCACGCTGTGGGCACGCGACGAGCGTCAAGCCCAGAACATGGCGCTGTGGGGCAGCAACAGCCGGTACTTGCCGGGGTGTGCTCTGCCGCCCGAGCTGACCATCAGTCATGCCGCGCTGGATGGCCCTGAAGCCCCGCACCGCCATGCCGACCTGGTGGTCATCGGGACCCCCATGGCAGCCTTGCGCACAATGCTGGGTGTATTGCGCAACCTGGAGGTACCCGTGGTCTGGATTTGCAAAGGCTTTGAGAGCCCGCAATCCGGTGCCATGGGCGGCTTGCTTGGCCACGAAGTGTGCGCCGCCGTGGCACCGAGTGCGAAGGCTGGGGTGCTCAGCGGCCCCAGCTTTGCCCAAGAGGTGGCGCTGGGTCAGCCCACTGCGCTGGTGGCCGCCAGTGAGCACGCCTGCGTGCGTGATGCCCTGGTGGCTGGTTTTCATGGTCCGACGCTGCGTGTGTACGCCAACGAGGACATCGTGGGTGTGGAGGTGGGCGGCGCGGTCAAAAATGTGCTGGCGATCGCGACCGGCCTTTGCGACGGGCTGAACCTCGGCCTTAACGCGCGTGCGGCACTCATCACGCGCGGCCTGGCAGAAATGACCCGGCTGGGCGCGGCACTCGGTGCCCGTGCCGAGACCTTCATGGGTCTTTCGGGTCTGGGGGACTTGGTGCTCACAGCCACTGGCGACCTCTCGCGCAACCGAAAGGTGGGACAGTTGCTGGCGCAAGGCATGAGTCTGCAGCAGGCGGTGGCCTCGCTCGGACACGTCGCGGAAGGCGTCTACAGTGCCCGCACCGTGGTGCAGCGTGCCCGTGGGCTGGGCGTGGACATGCCCATCAGCGAAGGCGTGGTCGCGCTGCTCGATGGGAAGCTGGAGCCGGCACAGGCCGTGGCGGCCCTCATGGGGCGCGATCCCAAACTGGAATAGGCATCAAGGTGGGGTTCTTTGCGTAGCGCTCGTGGGGGGCCATCAAAACCACTGACGCATCCACGAAGAATATCTCTCAAACCTGAGTAGGAGCCCATTTCAGGGCACCGCAGAACCGGCTTCGCCGGGCCGCCAGTGCCGCTTCCTGTAGGGGGTGACGCCGCAGGCGGCGCAGGGGGGGCCTAAATTTCGAAGTTGTCGATCAGCCGTGTGCTGCCCAGCCGGGCGGCACCCAGCACCACCAGGGCCTGCGGCGTGGCCGTGTCTGGCGCGCTGGGCGGTTGCAGGTCGGCACGCCGGCGCACCGTCAGGTAATCCGGCTGCCAGCCGCGCACCGCCAGCGCGCGCATGGCCTGTGCTTCCAGCGCTTCGCGTTTGTCGGGCAGCGAACCGGCGGCGGCCAGCGCGTCGCGCGCCAGCGCGCGCAGCGCCAGTGAAAGTTGCACCGCTTCGGCGCGCTCGGCTTCGCTCAGATAGCCATTGCGCGAACTCAGCGCCAGGCCATCGGCCGCGCGCTGGGTTTCACCGGCGATGACCTCGATCGGCATGCCGAATTGCTGCACCATGCGCCGGATCACCATCTGCTGCTGGTAGTCCTTCTTGCCGAACAAGGCGTAACGGGGACCTTTGGATTCCGAGAAAACGCACTGAAACAGCTTCATCACCACGGTACAGACGCCAATGAAAAAGCCGGGCCGGAAGTGGCCTTCCAGGATGTCGGCCAGATCGGAGGGCGGCTGCACCTTGTAGACTTGCGGCTCGGGGTACAGCTCCTTCTCGGGTGGTGCAAACACGATGTCGCAGCCCGCCTGCTCCAGCCGCGCGCAATCGGCCTGCAAGGTGCGCGGGTAGGTGTCGAAGTCTTCGTGGGGTGCGAACTGCAGGCGGTTCACGAAGATGCTGGAGACCGTCACGTCTCCCAGTGGCTGGGCCTGGCGCACCAGATCCAGATGCCCCTCATGCAGGTTGCCCATGGTGGGCACAAACGCGGGCGAGTTGAACGGCCGCAGCGCCGTGCGAAGGTCGTTGATGGTGTGAACGAGTTGCATGAGAGGTCAGGGAGTTGTCGGGGAACACCGCCGGGCTGGCTTTGCCAGACGGCAGGTGTTGCCCACTTGAGGGGGTGAAGCGCCCTTGGGCGCGGTGCGGGGGTGGGGTGAGCTACCAGGCGTGCAAGGCGTCGTCCGGGAAACTGCCGTTTTTCACGGCGGCCACATAGGCGGCCATGGCGTCGCGCACGCTGGCGGCCCCGTCCATGAAGTTGCGCACGAACTTCGGGTTCTTGCCCAGGTTGATGCCCAGCATGTCGTGCATCACCAGCACCTGACCGGCCGTGCCCTTGCCCGCGCCGATGCCGATGGTGTGGCAGGTCTTGAGCTCCTGGGTGATTTCGCTGGACAGCGCGGCCGGCACCATTTCCAGCACCAGCATCGACGCGCCCGCGTCTTGCAGCGCGATGGCGTGGCGCTTGAGTTCCAGCGCGGCGGCGTCGCCCCGGCCCTGCACCCGGTAGCCGCCCAGCGCGTGCACCGTCTGTGGCGTCAGGCCCAGGTGGGCACAGACGGGAATCCCGCGCTCGACCAGAAAGCGCACCGTCTCGGTGGTCCAGCCTCCGCCTTCGAGCTTGACCATGTGGGCTCCCGCCTGCATGAGCACCGACGCGCTGCGCAAGGCCTGCTCACGGCTCTCGTGGTAGCTGCCGAACGGCAGGTCGCCGATCACCCAGGCTGTGGCCTGTACCCGCAGCAGGCCGCGCACCACGCTCTCGGTGTGGTACCGCATGGTCTCCAGAGACACGCCCACGGTGCTGGAGAGGCCCTGGCAGACCATGCCCAGCGAGTCGCCCACCAGGATGCATTCGATGCCAGCGGCGTCTGCCACCGCCGCGAAAGTGGCGTCGTAGGCGGTGAGCATCGTGATCTTCTCGCCGCGGTCGCGCATTTCCTGCAGGCGCGGCAGGCTCACCGGCTTGCGCTGGGGCAGCGGCGAGGCCGAGGGCAGGGTGCCATAGGGCGTGCCCGAGGTGGGCTGTGAGGCTGGCTGTGCGGTGGGCTGGCTCATGGATGTCCCCTCGGCAAATGGTGGGATGAAACTCGCGTTTCGGGCGGACTATAGTGCATCCCGTTCGTGCCCTGGTGCCGTGCCAGGACGTTATGCTTGGCTCCCATGAAACACCTCTCCGAATTCACCGCCTCCGACCTCGCCGAGCTGGCGCGTGCCGATGTGGCGCGCGCGCTGGCCGAAGACGTGGGCCCGGGCGATCTGACCGCTGCCCTGGTCGCTGGCGAGCGCTCAGCCCGTGCACGGATCCTGGCGCGCGAGTCCGCCGTGATCTGCGGGCGCCCGTGGGTGGAGGCGGCGGTGCTCGCCTGTGACCCGGCGGCCCGGTTGACCTGGCACGTGGGCGAGGGCGAGCGCGGTGTGGCCGACCAGGTGGTGCTGGAGATCGAGGGCAAGGCACAGGCGCTGCTGACCGCCGAACGCACGGCGCTCAACTTTCTGCAACTGCTCTCGGCGGTGGCCAGCAAGACGGCGGTCTTTGTCGAGGCGGTCAAGGGCACGCGAGCCGCCGTCGTGGACACCCGCAAGACCCTGCCTGGGCTGCGGCTGGCGCAAAAATACGCTGTGACAACCGGGGGTGGCGTCAACCACCGCATCGGGCTGTACGACGCCGTGCTGATCAAGGAAAACCACATCGCCGCTGCAGGGGGCGTGGCCGCTGTGTTGCGGCGGGTGCAGGCAACCGCACCGCAGGCGCGTTTCGTTGAAATCGAGGTCGAGACCCTGGCGCAGCTGGACGAAGCGCTGGCCTGTGGCGCGACCATGGTGCTGCTCGACAACATGGACATCCCCACGCTGCAAGAGGCGGTGCGCCGCAACGCCGGGCGAGCGGTGCTGGAAATCTCGGGCGGCGTCAACCTGCAGACGGTGCGGGCCTTTGCAGAAACCGGGGTGGACCGCATCTCCATTGGAGGCCTGACCAAAGACGTCAAGGCCATCGACTTCTCAATGCGGATCACTTAGCCCACCCGGCCGCGCTGCGCGCGACCCCCTCAAGGGGGCAACGCGGTGCGGCACGGCCAAGCCGGATCCGCCGCGTTCTTGACCCAGGCATCGCATTCAGCGTTTGGAGTTTTCATCATGGATCACAACATCAACATCATCGACGTCGAATACGAACAACCGGCCTGCCCGACCCAGCATGCCTGGGCG
>DAIOEI010000020.1:0-14393 GCA_036746335.1 Hydrogenophaga sp.
CAAGGCCCTGCCCGCGCCCGATCTGGCTTCTGTCGTGCGCGAGTACGTCGCGCCTCGCGACCCGCTGGAAGTGGCTCTGCAGACCGCCTGGCAACAGGTATTTGGCGTTGACCGCATCGGCGTGACCGACGACTTCTTTGCGCTCGGCGGGCACTCCCTGCTGGCCATGAAGCTGGTGGCGACCTGCACGGCGGCGGCCGTCGAAGCGGGTCACGCTGACGCCGCCGAACGCATCTCCCTGCGTCGGCTGATGAGCGCGCCCACGGTGGCGGCCATGGCCGATGCGGTGCGCGGCGTGCAGAGCCCCATGTCGGGCGATCTGGCGGTGCCGATGCGCGCCACCGGATCGCGCACACCGCTGTTCTGCATCCACCCCCAATCGGGCCTGGTCTGGTGCTACCTGCATCTGGTGCAAGCGCTGGACGAAGACGTACCCGTGTACGGTCTGCAGGCGCAAGGCATGGCCCCGGATGAAACCCCATTGCAGTCCATGGCGGAAATGGCGGCCACCTATGTGCGCGCCATACGGCAGATCCAGCCCGACGGGCCCTACCAGTTGTTGGGCTTTTCCTCCGGCGGCGTGGCCGCACAGGAAATGGCGGCGCAACTGCGCGAGGCCGGTCAAGCCGTGGCGCTGCTGGTGCTGCTGGACAGCCCCTTGCCCGACGGCACCGACCAGCGCGAGGCGGAAGAACACGAAGTGCTGATGGACACGGCGGCGATGTTCGGCATCACCGACGCGCAGCAGATTCCGAAGAACGCTGCCGAGCTGTGTGCGCTGCTCCAGGACATTGGGCTGGGCTCGGAGCTGAACGAGGCCGACGCACAACGTGGCATCGACACCGCCAAGACCATTGTGCGCGCCACCCGGCGCCACCGGCCCCGGGCCGTCGAGGTGCCGACCCTGCAGTTCCATGCCTTGCGGCGCGACACCCCCTCGCCCGACTGGCGCGTCCATCTCGGTACCGCACCGGTAGAGACCCACACCCTGGACACCGACCACATGGGCCTGATCGACGCCGAGTGCGCCACCACCGTCGCCGCCCTGATCCTTCCGCATCTGGGCAATTGAGCGCCAGTTCACACCAAGCAGGAGCACCGAATGAGCACCAACAACCCGGCGTCCGACACCTGGATCGTGCTGCGCAACGCGCAGGCGCAGTACGCCTTGTGGCCCGTGGTACGCCCGGTGCCTGCGGGATGGCGTGAAGTCGGCCCGGAGGGCGACCTGGACACCTGTCAGGCCTGGATCGGTCAACGCTGGACCGACATGCGCCCGGCCGACCTGCAGCCGGTCTGAACCGGCCGCCCGTTTACCCGACCGTCGGCAAAGCGATCAGGGCCAGGCTGCGCTGCCCATCCCAGGCGCAGCGCCCGACAAACCGGTGTCCTGCAGCAAACGGGCCGGCGCAGCGTTGCAGGACGGCGGTGAACTCGGCGCCGGAGCGCACAGCCAGCGCCACGTCCAGGTCGGCAAAATCCAACCAGGCGCGGGAGACCGGGTGCTGGGCCTTGTAGACCGCTTCCTTGATGCAGAAAAAACAGGCCAGCCGCCGCTGTTGCTCGGCCACTGATGCACCGTCCAGCCAGCCCTGGACCTCGCTGGGGCGGCAGACGTGCGCCGCCAGCCCCATGTGAAAACGCGCGACGGCCTCCATGTCCACACCGATGGAACGCCAGGCACTGCTGCGCGCCACCACCGAGAGTGCATGGGATTCGTCGTGTGAGATAGAACCGACCAGCCCGGCAGGCCACAGCGGCGAGCGGTCGGCCGCCACCGGAATCGGGCCATCAAAACCGCACAATTCGGCCAGCGCCGCCCTGGCTGCGTGGCGCCCGGTCGCAAACTCCCGCTGCCGTTTCAACACCGCGCCGGCCACGGCAGCGGCCTCCTCGGGCCACAAACCCGACCGGGGGTCTTCCGCAGTGGCCGACAGGTTCAGCGCCCGCCAAGCTATGCCCGGGCCCAGCACCTGGGCCAGCAAGCCCTCGGGCGAAGGCGCCTGGTCGGCCATCATCCGGCGCGTGCCAGGGCACCCCAGTTCGCCCGAGCGCAAAGGGTCGGCCGTCTTCGGTTCACAACCATTTCTGCATGAACTGCGCACTGCCCAGGGCGGGATCAAGCTGATACCCCGCGTAACCCAAGCGCTGGTAGAGCTGCAGCGCGGGCGCATTGCCCGAGAGCACCTCCAGTGTCATCTTGATGGCACCGCGAGCCATGGCCACCCGCTCGGCCTCGCGCAGCATCTGTTCGGCAATCCCACGCCCCCGGTGACTGGCGAGCACCGCCACGTCGTGCACATTCACCAGCGGTTTGCACTTGAACGAGGAGAAACCTTCGATGCAGTTGACCAGGCCCACCGGCTGTGTGCCCTCGAACGCCAGAATGCTGTAGGCCTGCGGCCGAGCGGCCAGCTCTCGCACCAGGTTCTGGTGGACAAACTCGCTCAGGGGTTCTGCGCCCCCGGCGGGATCGCGGGCGTAGGCGTCGAGCAATTCGACGATGGCCTGGCCGTCGCCCGGGTTCAGGTAGTCCGCGCGGCGGACCGAGAAAGCGGCGCTCATCAACCGGCCCTCACTGCCGCCACCAGGCGCTCTGCGCAGGCCTGGGCCTGCTGCGCGTCGCGCGCCTCGACCATCACCCGCAGCAGCGGCTCGGTACCGCTGGCGCGGATCAGCACACGACCGTTGTCGCCCAATTCGGCTTCTACCGCCTTCGTTTCTGCCGGCAGCAGCGTGTTCGCCTTCCAGTCCTGCCCGGGCTGCAGTCGCACATTGATCAGGGTTTGCGGGAACAGCGTCACGTCGGCCAGCAGTTGCGCCATGGTCTGGCCGCTGTCCATACAGGCGTGCAACACCTGCAGGGCAGACACCAGGCCGTCGCCGGTGGTGTGGCGGTCCAGCACCAGCAGGTGGCCCGAGCCTTCGCCGCCCAGCGTCCAGCCGTGGCGCTCCAGTTCTTCGAGCACATAACGGTCGCCGACCTTGGCGCGCACGAACTTCACGCCTTTGCGCTTGAAAGCGACTTCGACCGCCATGTTGGTCATCAGCGTGCCCACGACACCGGGCACATCGATGTCGCGCGCGATGCGGTCGGCGGCGATCAGGTACAGCAACTCGTCGCCATTGAACAGCCTGCCGCTGGCGTCCACCATCTGCAGGCGGTCGGCATCGCCATCGAGCGCCACACCGTAGTCGGCACCGTGCTCCTGGACCGCTGCGACCAGAGCCTGCGGATGGGTCGCACCCACGCCCTGGTTGATGTTCAGTCCGTCGGGCGCACAACCGATCTTGATGACTTCGGCACCCATTTCATGGAAAACATCGGGCGCGATGTGGTACGCCGCCCCGTGGGCACCGTCCACCACAATTTTGAGACCCTTGAGGGTGAATTGGTGTGGGCAGGTGCCTTTGCAGAACTCGATGTAGCGGCCCGCGGCGTCGTCCAGGCGCCGGGTTTTGCCGAGGTTGGCCGAGTCCGCCCAGACCGGGTCCTCGTCCAGCGCCGCTTCCACCGCCCGCTCCCAATCGTCTGGCAGCTTGGTGCCTTGCGCGCTGAAGAACTTGATGCCGTTGTCGGCAAACGGGTTGTGGCTGGCGCTGATGACCACACCCAGGCTGGCGCGTTGCGCCCGCGTGAGGTAAGCCACGGCAGGCGTCGGCACCGGGCCGAGCAGGACCACGTCCACCCCGGCGGAGTTGAAGCCCGACTCCAGCGCCGACTCCAGCATGTAGCCCGAGATGCGCGTGTCCTTGCCGATCAACACAGTCGGGCGCTTTTCGCTGCGTTTGAGCACACGGCCCACCGCGTGGGCCAGCTTGAGAATGAAGTCGGGCGTGATCGGCGCCTGGCCAACGGTGCCGCGGATGCCGTCGGTGCCAAAGTGTTTGCGGGTCATGGATGCACGTCTCTGTGTGGGTTCTGGGCCCCTCAGACCGGGGCAACCCCCGATTATCAACCCGCCGTGCTGGCTTGCCAGACCCGCAACGCGTCCACCGTCTCGCGCACGTCGTGCACCCGAACGATGCGGGCGCCCCGCTCCACCGCCAGCACGGCAGCCGCCACGCTGGCGGCCATGCGCTCGCTAGCCCGTTCATGGCCGGTCACCGCGCCCAGGGACGACTTGCGCGACCAGCCCGCCAGCAGCGGGTACCCCAGTACCAACAGTTCGCGCTGGCGCGCCAGCAGGCTGAAGTTCTGGGTCACCGTTTTGCCAAACCCGATACCGGGGTCCAGGGCGATTCGCTCACGCCCCACCCCCTGGTCTTGCAGCGCCCTGCCCCGCTGCGCCAGAAAATCGAGCACCGGCTGCACCACGTCCCCGGCCATGGGCGCCACCTGCATGGTTTGAGGATCGCGGTGCATGTGCATCAGGCACACGCCACAGGCCGGGTGGGCTGCAACCACCCGCAGCGCATCCCCGCGCCGCAAGGCCCAGACGTCGTTGATGATGTCGGCGCCCAGGTCCAGCACGGCCTGCATGACCTCGGCTTTGTAGGTGTCCACCGAGATCGGCACGCCCAGCCGCACCGCCTCACGCACCACGGGCAGCAAGCGCGCCAGCTCCTCCTGGAGCGGCACTGCCGGGCTGCCCGGTCGGGTGGACTCGCCGCCAATGTCCAGCATGTGGGCGCCGTCCTGGAGCAACTGTTCGCCATGGCGCAGGGCGGCGGCGGCATCGGCATGCTGCCCGCCATCGGAAAACGAGTCGGGCGTGACATTGACGATGCCCATCACGCGGGGCCTGCTCAGGTCGATCTGAAAACGGGTGGTCTGCCAAAACATGGATAGAAGTCCGCAACGGACAACGGGGCCCGAAGGCCCCGTTGGATGGAGAAAAGACACGCAGCAATCAGGCCGCTGTGGGCGCCGGGTCGGTGTTGACCACCGGGGTACCGCCGCTGCCACCGCCGCCCACGGACGGATTGCGCGGTGTCCAGTCCTTCGGCGGACGGGGTGGCTTGCCGGCCATGATGTCGTCGATCTGGTCGGCGTCGATGGTTTCCCATTCCAGCAAAGCCTTGGCCATGGCATGCATCTTGTCGCTGTTTTCTTCGATCAGGTCGCGTGCCAGCTTGTATTGCTGATCGATGATGCGGCGAACTTCACTGTCCACCTTCTGCATGGTCTGCTCGCTCATGTTGGTGGTTTTGGTCACCGAGCGGCCCAGGAACACTTCGCCTTCATTTTCTGCATAGACCATCGGGCCCAGTGCATCGGTCATGCCGTAACGCATCACCATGTCGCGGGCGATGGTTGTTGCACGCTCGAAGTCGTTGGAAGCACCCGTGGTCATCTGGTTCATGAACACTTCTTCCGCGATACGGCCACCGAACAGCATGCTGATCTGGTTGAGCATGTAGTCCTTGTCGTAGCTGTAGCGGTCCTGTGCGGGCAGGCTCATGGTCACACCCAGCGCGCGGCCGCGCGGGATGATGGTGACCTTGTGCACCGGGTCGCACTTGGGCAGCAGCTTGCCGATGAGCGCATGACCGGACTCGTGGTAGGCCGTGTTCTTGCGCTCTTCTTCGGGCATCACCATGCTCTTGCGCTCGGGGCCCATGAAGATCTTGTCTTTGGCCTTCTCGAAGTCCTGCATCTCGACGACGCGCGCGTTGCGGCGGGCGGCCATCAGGGCGGCTTCGTTGCACAGGTTGGCCAGATCGGCTCCGCTCATGCCGGGCGTGCCGCGGGCGATCACGCTGGCGTTCACGTCGGTGCCCAGCGGCACCTTGCGCATGTGCACGTTCAGGATTTGCTCGCGGCCTCGGATGTCGGGCAGCGTTACATAGACCTGGCGGTCGAAACGGCCCGGGCGCAGCAGGGCCGCATCCAGAATGTCGGGGCGGTTGGTGGCGGCCACCACGATCACACCCAGGTTGGTCTCGAAGCCGTCCATCTCGACCAGCATCTGGTTGAGGGTCTGCTCGCGCTCGTCGTTGCCACCGCCCAGGCCGGCGCCACGCTGGCGGCCGACGGCGTCGATCTCATCGATGAAGATGATGCATGGGGCGTTTTTCTTGGCGTTCTCGAACATGTCGCGCACACGGGCCGCACCCACGCCGACGAACATTTCCACGAAGTCCGAGCCCGAGATGCTGAAGAACGGCACCTTGGCTTCACCGGCGATGCCCTTGGCCAGCAGGGTCTTGCCGGTGCCGGGGGGGCCGACCAGCAGCAGGCCGCGCGGGATGCGCCCGCCCAGCTTCTGGAACTTGGCCGGGTCTTTCAGGAAGTCGACCACTTCCTTGACTTCTTCCTTGGCCTCGTCGCAGCCGGCCACGTCGGCAAAGGTGACGGTGTTGTTGTTCTCGTCGAGCATGCGGGCCTTGCTCTTGCCGAAGCTGAACGCCCCGCCCTTGCCGCCGCCCTGCATCTGGCGCATGAAGTAGATCCACACACCGATCAGCAGCAACATCGGGCCCCAGCTGACCAGCAAGGTCATGAGCAGCGAGCCTTCTTCACGGGGACGCACGTCGAACTTGACGTTGTTGTTGATCAGGTCGCCCACCAGACCCCGGTCCAGATAGGTGGCGGTGGTGCGGATGCGGCGGTCATCCTGGGTGATGGCCACGATTTCAGTGCCGCCGGGACTTTCCTGGATGGTGGCGCTCTTGATGCGCTGGGCCTTGACCTCGTCGAGGAACTCGGAGTAGCCCATGTAACCGGCCCCTGCAGCGGCCCGACCATCGAACTGCTTGAAGACGGTGAAAAGCACCATGGCGATCACCATCCACACGGCGATTTTCGAAAACCATTGGTTGTTCAAGTGCAGCTCCTGGCTAGAACATTGATGAGATTTGGCATTTGAGGACCATTTTAGGTCTTTCAAGCATGGCTGCCATTGACAAATGACCAGACTGTGTCAATGGCTTCATTGGTTTTTTGCTATGTCAACCGGTTTTGCGGGCCTCTTGGCTGGCTTTGAGACCCCGCCCAACCAGAAAGGTTTCCGAAGATTTGTCACGCGATGCTTTGGGTTTGATGGCCTTGACCAGGGAAAAGGTGTTGCGAAACAGCGCAACGGCCGGGTCGTAAGCGCCGCCATGGAAGAGCTTGACCACCAGGCTGCCCTCCCGCCGGAGGTGGTGCACACTGAAATCCACGGCCAATTCGATCAACAGGCCGATGCGCGCGGCATCGGCCGCACCAATGCCCGAGAGGTTCGGGGCCATGTCGGAGATCACCACATCGACCTTGTCCACACCCTGGTCTGTCAAGACCTGCCGGAGTTGGGCGAGCACCGCCTCTTCGCGAAAATCACCCTGAATGAACTGCACCCCCTCGACGGGGTCCATAGGCAGCATGTCCAGCGCAACAATCTTGCCGTCCAGGGCCCCGCTGGCAGCACCTTGCGGGCTCAGGCGCCTGCGCACATACTGGCTCCAGGCGCCAGGCGCAGACCCGAGGTCCACCACCACATCGCCTGGCCGGATCAGTCCCAGCGTCTCGTCAATTTCCTTGAGCTTGTAGGCGGCGCGCGCACGGTAGCCCTCTTTTTGCGCCAACCGCACATAAGGATCGTTGACGTGTTGGTTGAGCCAGGCTTTGTTGACCTTCTTGCTCTGGGTCTTGACTTTCATGCCCATACGGGTCTTCTCGCTTCGTGTAAACGATAATTGTCCCATGCCCCAGATCACACTTACCCCCGCCCAACGCAAAGTCCACCGCGCCGAGGCCCATCACCTGGACCCGGTCGTGCTCATTGGGGGCGATGGGCTGACGCCCGCCGTCCGCAAAGAAGTCGATGCCGCCTTGAAGGCGCATGGGCTGATCAAGGTGCGGGTATTCAGCGATGACCGCAGCGCCCGCGAAGCCATGCTTCAAACCCTGTCTGACGAACTCCATGCCGCGCCCATACAGCACATTGGCAAACTGCTGGTGCTCTGGCGCCCAGTACCGGAGAAGGAAAAACCGGTCAGCGAAGAGCGCATGCCCGGCCCGCGTGATGTCAAGGTGCTCAAGTTCAGCAAGCGCGGAGGCCAGCGCCCGGAGGTCAAAGTCGTGCGGGTGCTCGGCAACCAGCGGCTGACGTCCGGCGGACAGGTCAAGCGGGTAAAAGTCCTGAAGAAAAGCATCAAAAAAAGCGCCCAATGACCATGGATGCTGCTGATGCGTGTGTCCGCGCGTGCATTGACGAGCGGCGCCCCCCAGAGGCAGCACCACAAGGTGTGCTTGAACTTCCCACCGCCTGCACCATCTGATCGGCCATGAAACCCACGCCTTCGACTCAAAACCCTTTGCTGATGGCCCATGCTCTGCCGGCCTTTGATGCCATCGAGCCGGCTCACGTGGGCCCAGCCATGGACGAGCTGCTGCAGTCCGCCAGTGCAGCCCTGGAACAGGTGGCGGCGCCGGATTTCCCCGCCGACTGGCGCGGCATGGCTGCCGTGCTGGATGTGGCTACCGAGCGCCTGGGCCGTGCCTGGGGGGCGGTCAGTCATCTCAACAGCGTGGCCGACTCGCCCGCGCTGAGGGCCGCCTACAACGAGGCTTTGCCCAAAGTGACCGAGTTCTGGACCCGACTGGGTGCCGATGAGCGCCTGTTCGCCAAGTACAAAGCCATGAACCCCGAGCAACTCAACGCGGAACAGCGCCAGGCGCGCAGCCATGCGCTGCGCGGCTTTGTTCTAGGAGGTGCCGAATTGCAGGGTTCGGACAAAGCGCGCTTTGCTTGGTTGCAGGAGAGACAAGCCGAGCTGGGCCAAAAGTTCAGCGAAAACGCTTTGGATGCCACCGATGCGTTTGCGTTGTACGTGGACAGCGCCACCCTTGCCGGCGTCCCGGACGACGTGCTGCAAGCCACCGCAACCGCTGCCCGTGAAGAAGGCAAAACCGGCCACAAGCTCACGCTCAAGATGCCCTGCTATCTGCCCGTGATGCAATTTGCCCACAGCAGCAGTTTGCGGGCCAGCCTGTACCGCGCGTACGTGACCCGTGCGAGTGAGCAGGCCGAAGGCGAAGCAGTCAAATACGACAACACGCCCATCATGGTTGAACTGCTCAGGCTGCGGCATGAAGAAGCGCAGTTGCTGGGCTACCGCCACTATTCCGATGTGTCGCTCGTGCCCAAGATGGCCGAATCGCCGGAACAGGTCTGTACGTTCTTGCGCGACCTGGCGCAGCGCGCCCGTGCCTATGCCGAGAAAGACCTCGCAGATTTGCGGGCCTTCGCCACTGCCGAGCTGGGCCTGAACGATCCGCAAGCCTGGGACTGGCCCTATATTGGTGAAAAGCTCAAGGAAGCGCGCTACGCGTTCAGTGAGCAAGATGTCAAACCGTACTTCACCGCGCCCAAGGTCCTGTCAGGCCTGTTCCAGATCATAGAAACCCTGTTTGAGGTTGCGATCCGTCCGGATACAGCCCCCGTCTGGCACCCCAGTGTCGAGTTCTACCGCATAGAGCGCCATACACCGCAAGGAGCCCAACTGGTCGGGCAGTTCTACCTGGACCCATCTGCCCGCACCGGCAAACGCGGTGGCGCCTGGATGGACGATGTGCGCGCCCGCTGGCTGCGGCCCGACACCGACGCGCTGCAAACGCCGGTGGCCCACCTGGTGTGCAACTTTGCCGAAGGCGTCAATGGCAAACCCCCTTTGCTCACCCATGACGACGTGATCACCCTCTTCCACGAGTTCGGTCATGGTTTGCACCACCTGCTCACCCAGGTCAACGAGCGCGACGTATCCGGCATCAGTGGCGTGGAGTGGGACGCGGTCGAGCTGCCCAGCCAGTTCATGGAGAACTTTTGTTGGGAATGGGATGTGCTCAAGCACATGACCGCCCATGTGGACACCGGCGAGCCGCTGCCGCGCACCCTGTTCGACAAAATGCTGGCCGCCAAGAACTACCAGAGCGGGCTGCAGACGCTGCGCCAGGTGGAGTTCTCACTGTTTGACATGCTGTTGCACAGCCAGAACAACGCGCCTGACAGCGGCGACGCCATTCTTGCTCTGCTGCAACAAGTGCGCAGCGAAGTAGCGGTCTTGCAACCGCCTGTGTACAGCCGTACCGCAAACACTTTCAGCCACATTTTTGCGGGCGGTTATTCGGCGGGCTACTACAGCTACAAATGGGCCGAAGTGCTATCGGCAGATGCGTATGCAGCCTTTGAGGAAGCGGCCCAACACCAGGGCTCCAATACACTGGATGTGGGCACTGGTCGGCGCTATCGGAAAGCCATTCTGGAGGCCGGGGGTAGCCGGGGCGCCATGGATTCCTTCAAGGCTTTCCGGGGCAGAGAGCCCATGCTGGACGCCCTGTTGCGCCACCAGGGCATGACGGGCTGAGACCCGGGCGCCATCAACTGGCATACAGTGAGGTGCGGGAATCCAAGCCCTTGATCACACGAGGAGTCGAAATGTCCAACAACAGCCGTTATCTGCAACTTCCCTTCGCCCAGACGGGACATCCCAAGCTAGCCCGTCCATACGCTCGGGCGGCATCCCTGTCGATGCTGCTGGGTATGGTTCTGCTGTCCACGGCCCATGCCCAACAGGTTTACCGCATCGTCGGACCCGACGGAAGAGTCACTTTTTCCGATCAGCCACCACCGGCCGATGCACCGCTGCGTGCCACAGCCGTGGGTTCGGCTGGTGTGTCAAGCGCCTCGGCGGTGGCCTCCCTGCCCATGGCGCTGCGCCAGCCCGTAACCCGTTTTCCCGTGACGCTTTACACCGGTGAGGGCTGCTCGCCCTGCGACACCGGGCGCAATCTGCTCAACAGCCGCGGCATTCCCTACACAGAAAAAACCGTCAACACGGCCGATGATGCAGCAGCATTCAAACGCCTGACCAATGAGACCGCTTTGCCGGTCATCACCATTGGTGCCCAAAAAATCCAGGGCTTCTCCGATCTCGAATGGTCGCAGTACCTGGATGCCGCTGGTTTTCCCAAGTCTTCGGTATTGCCGGCAGGCTACCGCCGTGCGGCTCCATCGCCCATGGTGGCATCACAACCCTTGCCCGCCGCGGCCCGGCCCGCCGCCAACGCGGCACCGAATGCGGCAGCCACAGGCGGCCGCCGGAGCCCCGCCGGAGATTCAGCCGAGGTACCGATCGAACCCGCGGTGGAAAACCCGGCGGGCATTCGTTTCTGAGCGTTCTCCCCACTCGCCTCACCAACTGGCGCAGCGGTGGCAAAGGCCTTCAACGAAAGGCCTTGTTCCGCCTCAGAACGTCAGGGTGCGCACGCCAGATGCAGTACCCAAGAGACAAACGTGGGCGCGCTGGTGGGCAAACACCCCCACGGTGACCACGCCGGGCCACTGGTTCACCTGATTTTCAAAACCCAGCGGGTCGGTGATCTGCAAACCGGTCACGTCCAGAATGTGTTGGCCGTTGTCGGTGACCAGCGGCTGCCCGTCTTTGAGGCGAAGCCGGGCCTGGCCGCCCAGGCCAGCGAACTGGCGCACGATGCGCGCGCTGGCCATGGGAATCACCTCCACCGGCAAGGGGAAGGCGCCCAGTGCCTTGACCATCTTGGATTCGTCGGCGATGCAAACAAACCGGCGCGACTGGGCTGCAACGATCTTCTCGCGCGTGAGCGCAGCCCCGCCACCCTTGACCATGTGACCCTGGGCATCGATTTCGTCCGCCCCATCGATGTACACCGACAACTCACCCACCTCATTGGCTTCAAACACCGGGATGCCGATCGCTTTGAGGCGGGCGGTCGACGCCTCTGAGCTGGAGACGGCGCCAGGTATCTGGTCTTTCAGCGCCGCCAGCGCGTCAATGAACTTGTTCACCGTCGAACCAGTGCCCACGCCCACAATCTCACCAGCGGTGACGTATTGCAGCGCAGCCTGCCCGACCAGGGTTTTGAGTTCGTCTTGGGTCATTTGAGACAATCGAAGGTTGAACGGAATCTCCAATTATCCAATGTCCCTCCTGCCCTACCCGCTGGCCCGCGCCCTCCTCTTCAGGATGGACCCGGAAACCGCCCATGAACTCACGCTTGATGGCATCGCCCGTCTGCAGAACACCCCACTGACCTGCGTCTACGGTGAGAACCGGGTGGACGATCCGCTCACACTCGCTGGCTTGCACTTGCCCAACCGCGTGGGCCTGGCGGCCGGTCTGGACAAGAATGCGCGCTGCATCGATGGCCTGGCCGCCATGGGCTTTGGTTTGGTGGAAGTGGGTACGGTGACGCCCAAGGCGCAGGCCGGCAACCCCAAACCCCGCATGTTCCGGCTGCCCGAACGCCAGGCGCTGATCAACCGGCTGGGTTTCAACAACGAAGGCCTCGATGCCTTTGTGGCCCATGTACAGCGCGCCCGCTTTCGCACAGCTTCCGAAGGCAAACCGGGGCTTGTGCCCATGGTGCTGGGTCTGAACATCGGCAAGAACGCGAGCACGCCCATCGAGCAGGCCACCAGCGACTACCTGACATGCCTGGACGGGGTGTACCCGCATGCCGATTACGTGACGGTCAACATATCCAGCCCCAACACCCAGAACCTGCGCAACCTTCAAAGTGACGCGGCGCTGGACGCGCTGTTGGGCGCGGTGATGGAACGGCGCGAGCAACTGGCGCAGCGCCACGCCAAGCAGTCGCCGGTATTTCTGAAGATCGCCCCCGATCTTGACGACAACCAGATCGCCGTGATCGCGGCCACGCTGCAACGCTATGGCGCAGACGACAGGGGTAAGCCCAGCCAGAGATTGGGCGTCATTGCCACCAACACCACCCTCAGCCGCGAGGCAGTGCAAGGGCTGCCCCATGCGCAGGAGGCAGGAGGCTTGTCAGGCGCACCGGTGCTGCAGGCGAGCAACAGGGTGATCCGCCAGTTGCGCGCCGCCCTGGGTCCGGCGTTCCCGATCATCGGCGTGGGTGGGGTGCTCAGCGGCGCCGATGCCTGCAGCAAGATCGAAGCCGGTGCCGATGTGGTTCAGATCTATACCGGCCTGATCTACAAGGGGCCAGCTTTGGTGCACGAGGCCGCGCTCGCCCTGAAGGCGCTCGCAGCTCAAACAAAAGCGACGAACAGGCGGATGGCTTGAAGCCGGTACCGCAGCAGTCGCTCAGACCAGCGCTGCCACGTATTCCCCCAATGCCAGGCAACTGGTCAGGCCTGGCGACTCGATTCCGAACAGGTTGACCAGACCCGGTACACCATGCGCTGCGGGACCATCGATGCGGAAGTCGGCCGCAGGCTCGTGGGGCCCGCTGATCTTGGGGCGCATGCCGGCGTAACCAGGCAACAAGGCGCCGTCGGGCAAGGCGGGCCAGTAGCGGCGCACCGCCTGGTAAAACGCTGCGGCGTGTGCCGGGTCCACCGCCAGGTCTTGTGGATCGTCCACCCATTGCACATCGGGCCCGAACTTGGCCTGGCCACCCAGATCGATGGTCAGGTGCACGCCCAACCCGGCCAGGTGTTGCTCCGGCTCAGGGGCAGGGTAAATCAAGCGGCTGAACGGCGAACGGCCTGTCAAGGTGAAATATTGCCCCTTGGCCCACCAGGCGCGGGGCACCATGGAAGCTGCCAACCCTTCGGTTCGTGAAGCCAGGTCACAGGCCGCCAGGCCCGCCGCGTTCACCACGGTGCGCGCGCGCAGTTGTGTGCCGTCCGCGCTGTGGATGTCGATCCCACCGGCATGGCAGACCAGGCGTTCAACCTTGCTGTGGCAGGCCAGCAGACCCCCTGCGTTTTCCAGATCACCGAGCAGACTGAGCATCAGGGCGTGGCTGTCCACAATGCCGGTCGAGGGTGAAAGCACGGCTGCGGTGCAGGTCAGCTCGGGTTCCAGCGCCTTTGCCTGGGCGGCAGAGAGGCACTGCAAGTCGCTGACACCATTGGTCGCAGCCTTGCGGACCAAGACGGGCAAGGCCGCAGCTTGTGAAGGCGTGGTGGCCACAATCAGTTTGCCGCAGCGCTGGCGGGCAATGTGCCGCTCTGCACAATAGGCGTAGAGCATCTCGCGACCGCGCACACACAACCCGGCCTTGAGGGAGCCCGCCGGGTAATAGATGCCCGCATGAATCACCTCGCTGTTGCGAGCACTGGTGCCGCTGCCGAAGCTGGCTTCCCGTTCGAGCAGCAGGACCTCACGGCCCTGCAAGGCAAAAGCCCTGGCCACCGCCAGACCCACAACACCCGCGCCAATCACGGCGACATCCACGGTTTCCATCAGCTGTATTGGTTTTTTCAATGCACAGACGTTGCAGCCCATGATTGTGAATGAGGCGCAACAAACGGCTGGCGGTTCGGTGGTGCTTTTGAGCAAGAAAAAACCCTGCGAGTCCGGGGACTTGCAGGGTTCTGTCTTTGGTGGGCGGTGCAGGGTTCGAACCTGCGACCCCTGCCGTGTGAAGGCAGTGCTCTACCACTGAGCTAACCGCCCGATTGATCTGACCGATCTCTCGGAAGCCTCAAATTATAGCGTGC
>DAIOEI010000021.1:0-13722 GCA_036746335.1 Hydrogenophaga sp.
GGGCGCTCGATGTAGGCGGTCTGCAAACCGCAGGCGCGGGCCGCGGCCAGATCGTCCTGGTGTGCCGCCACCAGCATCACCTCGCTCGGTGCTACATCAAAGGTCTGGGCCACGCCCAGGTAGCAGCGCGGGTCGGGCTTGTAGGCGCGGAACACCTCGGCCGAAAGAATGCAGTCCCAGGGCAGCCCGGCGTGTTTGGCCATGTTGGTGAGCAGACCGAGGTTGCCATTCGACAGGCTGCAGATGGTAAAGCGCTGCTTGAGCCGCAAGAGACCGGCCACACTGTCGGGCCAGGCGTCAAGCCGGTGCCAGACGCGGTTGAGGTCGGCGCGTTCGGCCTCGTTCAGGTGCGCCAGGCCAAAATGCGGCAGCAGTTCGTCCAGGACCAGGCGGTGCAGCTCGTCGATGCGCGTCCAGCCCAGCTCGCCCGAGCGCACGCGCTGCATCGCCGGCTGGTAGCCCGCGCGCCAGGCCAACGCGAAGGCGTTGCCATCGACCTCGGGGTGTCGGGCGCGCAGCTCGCGCACGATGGAGCCGTGCCAGTCCACCACGGTGCCAAAAATGTCAAAAGCCAGGATGCGGGGCGGGGGTGTCATCGTCGTCAGACCGTCGGGTTCATCGGCCCGTCAGGGGCTCAAAGCCAGCGGCGCACGCGCCGGGTGTAGTCGCGGTACGGCTGACCAAACAGCGCGGTGAGGGTGCGCTCTTCGGGCAGGATCTGAAAGCGGGTGATGTACGCCACAAACACCACCGAGCCCAGCAGCGGCCAGGTGGCCGAGAGCCAGACCGCCCAGGCCGTGAGGAACAGCGCAAGCCCCAGGTACATGGGGTTGCGGGTGATGCGGTAGACGCCGGTGGTGACCAGGGCGGTGGTCTTGCGCGGGGCCAGCGGGTTGATGGTGGTGTGGCGCCGCACGAAAGCGACCAGCCCGCTGAGATCGAAGCTGGCGCCGGCCAATGCCAGGGCCAGGGCGACCCAGCGGCGCGTGTCTGGCGGCCAGGGCAAGGCGGGGCCCAGTGCGGCCAGCAGCCACATGATCCCGCCCAGCAGCAGTGCGACGATGGGCGGCGGGATTTTCAGCTCCAGTGCGTTCACGCCAGCCCTTGCAGCGCAGCCAGCAGCGCGGCGCGCTCGGCTTCGGGTTCAAAAAGCGGCGCCAGGTCATTGGCCTGGGCTTGCAGCTCTTCGAGCAGCCCGCCCGAGGCCTGGCCCTGCCCGGCGCGGCAGCGGCGCAGCAGGGCCACCAGCGCCGCCGCATCGCCGGGCGGAAAGTAGCCGCCATACCCAGCGCCCAGCATGCCCACGTTGCCATCGATCCGCGAGGCCAGCACCGGCGTGCCGCTGAGCACCGCCTCCATGATCACGTGCGCGCCGCCTTCCATGCGGCTGGGGTGGATCAACGCATGGGCGCGCTGAATGCGCTGGCGCGCCGCGGCGTGCGGCAGGCCGCCGAGCCAGCGGTAATGCGGGCACGCGGCCTGGGTGGCGCGCGCGGCCTCGCCCAGCGCGGCGTCCAGCGGCTGGCCGACATGGTCGATGCAGATGCCTTCGTGGGCGCCCAGTTGCCGCGCCGCTTCGAACACGGTCTGGGGCCACTTCTCGTCACGCAAATGGCCCACCACCACTGCCCGCAGGTGGCGCACGGTCTTGGTCAGGGTCTGGCGCCGCGTGCTCGACTGCAACACCACCCGGCATTTAGCCCGGTGCTCCGCAGGCACAGACTGCGGGCCCAGCGCCTGCAGCACGATCAGCCGCTGCGCCAGCGCCAGCGAGCGCTGTGCGCTGGCATCGGACTGCACATCGCGGTAAAGATCGGTGCCGGTCAGGGCCACCACCAGTGGCCGCTGCGGATAGGCCTGAGCCCAGGCCGCCGCGCTGCCCGCCGAGCGGCGTGCGTGCAGCGCCAGCAGGAGATCGGTACCGTCGACTGTGGTGGGGCCATCCGGCCATGCCTTGGCCAGCCGCACCGCATAATGCCCCGAAAGCAAACGCGCCCAGCGCTGGGCGGTTTGCCAGTTGCCGTTGTTGGCGTCGGCCAGCGCGGGCGTGACGATGCAGATGGAAGGTTTTTTGGGCATGTCATTGAGTTTTGACCGCATTGTCGAACAAAGCGCCGGGGTATCGGCGCGCCAGCTGAACAAAGCCGCACTGGCCCAAGCCCTGCAAGACAGCCGGGCGCGAACCCTGAACCTGTTTGCCGCCTGTGAGCGCGCTTTGGGCCCCGATCTGGCCGTGCCCTATGCCCCGGAGCTCAACCCGCCCCTGTGGGAGCTGGGCCACATCGGTTGGTTTGCCGACTGGTGGCTGGCCAGAAACCCGCAACGGGCTCTCGGGCTGGCGGCAGACCCGGATGCGCCCCGCTTGCCCGCGCGCCAGGCCCTGCGCGGCGTCGACGCCGACGCGCTCTACAACTCCAGCCTCGTGCCGCACGCCACCCGCTGGCATTTGCCTCTGCCCGACGCCGCCGCCACCCGAGCCGACCTGGCCAACGGTCTGGCGCAGACGCTGGACCTGCTGGCCCAGGCGACTGACGACGACACCGGGCTCTACCTGTTCCGGCTGGCCCTGTTCCACGAAGACATGCACGCCGAAGCAGCGGTTTACATGGCGCAAGGCCTGGGCTTTGACGCGCAAGACCGCTTTACCGAGGCCAGCGGGCGCGCTCCTAGCCTTGGAGAAGCACCCCTGAACCGAGCCGTGCCCGCTACCCTGGCCGTGCGCGGGACAGAGGTGGTTTTGGGACACAGCGGGCCGGGCTTTGCGTTTGACAACGAACTCGGTGCCCACACCGTGGCGGTGCCTGCGTTTCAGATCGACGCCAGCCCGCTTTGCTGGGCGCAGTACCTGCCGTTTCTGGATAGCGGCAGCCATGCGCAACCCCGGTTCTGGAGCGACGCGGGCTGGGCCTGGCGGCAAGCGCAGGCCAGCCATGTGCCCCGCTACCTGCGCCAGCGCAGCGATGGCGCCTGGGAGCAGCAGCAATGGGGCCGCTGGCAGGCGCTGGACCAGCGCTCAGCGGTCTGCCATGTCAATGCCTTTGAGGCGCAGGCCTGGTGCGCCTGGGCGGAGCGGCGCTTGCCCACCGAGGCCGAATGGCTCGCCGCCAGCGGGCAGCCGGGGTTTGAATGGGGCGCGATCTGGGAATGGACAGGCAGCGCCTTCGCGCCGTTTCCGGGTTTTGTACCGCACCCCTACCGCGACTATTCGGCCCCCTGGTTTGACGGCAGGCCGGTGCTCAAGGGTGCCTGCTGGGCCACCCACCCGCGCCTGCGCCACGCGCAGTACCGCAACTACTTCACGCCCGAGCGCAACGACCTGTTTGCCGGCTTCAGAACCGTGGTGCTCTAGTCGGCCCACGCTCTGGCCGGCCCACGGCGTGCAGCAACTCGCCTCAAGGCGACGGCGCAGCCATCAAGGCAGCGCCGTGACCACCGCCAGTTTCTCCCGCAGGGCCTCCAGGCGCACCGGCTTGGGCAGAAAGTGGTCCATACCGGCTGCGAAGCAGCGGGCGCGGTCGCTCTCAAAGGTGTTGGCCGTCAGCGCGATGATGTTGGGCTGGCGCGGCAGCTCCAGGCCCCGAATGAACTCGGTGACCTGCACCCCGTCCATGCTCGGCATCTGCACGTCCATCAGCACGATGTCCACGCCGCCCTCGGCCACCCGCGTCACCGCGTCTTCCCCGCACACCACCGACTCGGCCTTGAGCCCCAGCTTGCCCAGCATGGCCACCGCCAGCGTGCGATTGACCAAGTCGTCATCCACCACCAGCACGTTTAGCGGCTCCTCGCCCTCCTGCAGCCGGATGGGGCCCAGTTCGGCCGGGGCGGATTCAGCCACCACGGCGGCCACACCCAGGCGAACGCTGAAGCGGAACACCGAGCCCTCACCAAACCGGCTGGTGGCGCCGATCTTGCCGCCCATGGCCCGCGTCAGGCGCCAGGCAATCGCCAGCCCCAGGCCAGAGCCGCCGTACTGCCGTGTGGTGGACGAGTCCACCTGGGAGAAAGGCTGGAACAGGCGGTTGATCCGGTTGGCCGGGATGCCGATGCCGGTGTCGTGCACCGCGAAACCCAGCAAAACGCTGTCTGGTGTGCGCTCCAGCGCCAGCACCCGGATCCGGATTTCACCCTCGTCGGTGAACTTGATCGCGTTGCTCAAAATGTTGGAGAGAATCTGCCGCAGCCGCGTGCGGTCGCCGCGCACATAGTCCGGCAGATCGGGTGCCAGTTGCAGTTAAAAAGCCAGCTTCTTCTTCTCGGCCTGCGCCTTGAACGGTTCCAGCGTGCTGGCAATGGCCCGCTCCAGCACGAACTCCCGCGACTCCAGGTCCAGATGGCCCGACTCGATCTTTGAAAAATCCAGAATGTCGCTGATCAACACCAGCAGGGCATCGCCACTGCTGCGGATGTTCTTCACATAACCGCGCTGCTCTTCGTCGAGCGAGGTGAGGTCCAGCAACTGCGACATGCCCAGAATGCTGTTGAGCGGTGTGCGGATCTCGTGGCTCATCATGGCCAGGAACTCGTCCTTGGCCAGCGTAGACGCCTCGGCCTGCTCCAGCGCCACATTCAGCGCCTGCGTGCGCTCGGCCACCCGGCGCTCCAGCTCCGCCGATTCATCCCGCATGGCCTGCTGGAGCTGGGCAAGCTCCTGGGATTTTTCTGCCAGCAGGCGCTCTGCCTCCAGGCGGGCAAGTCGTTCGCTTTCCAGCGAATGCTCGTGCAGGGTGGTTTCTTCGATCATGGTGGCTTCCGGCAGGGCGGGGTGGGGCGCGTCACACGCGTGGTGCGTGTTTTATCGGCGCTTGCCGCAAGATCTGAAGCCCTCTTGCCCGGTGCGGCCATCTGGCCGCCAGGCTCAGCTCACCCGCTCGTAGGGCGAGTGCGGCACGGCCCGCGCGTGCACCTGCTGCAGGTCTTCAATCAGGCCGTCAATCTGCGCCAGAAAAGCCTCTTTGCTGGCCAGCGGGCTCTGGGTGATCAGCAAGGTGGAGCGCTCGGCCAGCGCATCTTCCCCCGCTTGGCGGGCCCAGCGCCGCACATCGCAATAGGCCAGCAACGCCAGCCGACCGACATCACCGCTTCTGCGGGCGTACTGCAGGTCACCGAGGATGTCCTCTAGACCGAGCTGGAGTGGGGCTTGTTGCGTGTTCATGTTGCAGTGCAGCATAACTCTTTTGGGCGTTTTGTGAAGCCCCTTTGGTCTGTTCATCGGCAAGCTGTGAAATTTGTGCAGTTTTTTTGCCGTTTGGCCCCGGCAAGCACCGCCATTTGGGGCTTTGGCGCGGTGGTAGCATCTCTGCAACACATCACCTGAAGGGAGGACAAGATGGCCGAACAAGACGATTTCCCACCGACCCAATGGCTCGGGGTGCGACCCGACCCGGCGCCGGCCGACGGCGGGCCGCGCCGCCTGGGCGCCGGGCTCACGCAGGCGCTCAGCGTGCGCTTTACCGGTTCGGGCAGCGAGTATTTCCGCATCTGGATCGTCAACCTGCTCCTGATCCTGGTCACGCTCACGCTCTACCTGCCTTTCGCCCGCGCCCGGCGCATGGCGTATTTTCAGAACAACACCTTGGTCGGCGGTGACCCGCTGGGCTTTCATGCCGACCCCTGGAAGATGTTTCGCGGTTATGTGCTGGTGCTGGCGTTTGGTATTGCCTACTGGGCGGTGTCGAACTTTCTGCCCACCCTGGCCTGGGCGGCGTTTTTGCTGCTGATGGCGCTGTGGCCGCTGCTCTGGCGCGCCTCGCTGCAGTTCCGGCTGCGCAACACCAGCTGGCGCGGCGTGCGCATGGACTTTCTGGGCGACACCAAATCGGCTTACATGGCCATGCTGCCTTTCTTCCTGCCGGGCCTGGTGTTTGTGGCCGCCACGCCGTGGCTGGAGATAGACGGCGAGATGCGCGAAGACATGGGCGCCATGGCCGCCAGCCTGGTCGGTGTGGTCACCCTGGTGTTTCTGGCGCTTGTGCCCTGGATGTGGGCCCGCCTCAAGCGCTACCAGCACGGCGGCTACGCCTTTGCCCAAGAACGCACCGAGCTGGATGCGGGCACTGGCAGCTTCTACGGCCTGTTCTTCAAGACCCTGGGTGTGTCGCTGGCGCTGATGTTGGCGCTCGGCACGCTGGTGGCCATCGTGGCCGGTATCGCCGCCGTGACCATGGGCATGAGCTGGGGTTCGCTGGGGGGCGAAGCAAGCTCGCACGGCCTGCTCATCGGGGGTTTTGTGGCCGTGCTCGGTATCCTGGCCTACATCCTGGCGCCGCTCGTGGTCGGCTCCTACCTCAACTCCCGCATGCAGAACCTGCTCTGGTCCAACACCCGCAGCCCGCAGGTACGCTTTGAGAGCAATCTGCGCCTGGTGCCCCTGTTCAAGCTCACCCTGGTGAACTGGCTGCTGATCTTGCTCACGCTCGGCCTCTACTGGCCGTTTGCCAAAATCCGCGCCGCGCGCATCCGCCTAGAAGCGCTCTCGCTGGAGGTTGACGGCCCCATGGACGCCTGGATGGCCGACGCCCAGCGCCGCAGCAAAGGCACCGTGGGCGACGCCGCTGGCGACTTCTTTGGCATCGACATGGGCCTGTGATGTCTGCGCCAGATGCCCTCGACCCCGCGCCGCCCAGCCCGCCGCTGCGCACCCACTGGTTCGACGGCATCAGCCCCAAAGGCTGCTCGGTCACGCTGCAGGTGCGCCGCCATGCGCAGGGCGCGCCCCGCCTGCACCTGCGCAGCCACGACGGCGCCACCGAGCGCGACTACCCCCTGGCCGAAGTGCGCTGGCCCGAGCGCCGCAGCCGCGGCCAGCGCCAGGCCGAGCTGCCCGACGGCGGCCTCATCCAGCACGCCCAGGCCGCCGAGTGGGACGCCTGGGCCCAGGCCAGCGGCCTGCACGAAGGCCGCGTCGTCGGCTGGATGCAGAGCTGGCGCGCCACCCTGGCCGCCGCGCTGGGTACGGTGCTCTTCATGGCCGCCGCCTGGGTCTGGGGCGTGCCGCTGGTGAGCACCGCAGTGACCGCGATGGTGCCCGAGCGCATTGAAGAGCAGATTGGCGACGCCGCCTGGGACCAGCTCAGCGCCCTGTTTCTGAAAGACAGCCAGTTGCCCGAGGCGCAGCAGGCCCGTTTGCAGCAGCAGTTTGCCGAACTCGTCGAGCGCGCCCACCCGGCGGGCGAAATGCCGCCCTGGCAACTCGCCTTCCGCCACAGCAAGGCGCTCGGCGCCAACGCCTTCGCCTTGCCCGGCGGGCGCATCGTCATGACCGACGACCTCGTCCAGATGATGGAAGACCAGCCCGACGCCATCTTGGGCGTGCTCGCGCACGAGCTGGGCCATGTGCAACACCGCCACGGGCTGGACCTCATGGTGCGCGCCAGCCTGGTGAGCGCGCTGGTGGGCGTGGTGGTGGGCGACGCCAGCGGGTTTCTGGCCACCGTGCCCGCCACCCTGGCTACCCAGTCTTACTCGCGCGACGCCGAGCGCCAGGCCGACGACTACGCCGCCCGCACCCTGCACCAAGGCGGGCTGGACCCGGCCGTGATGGCGCTGTTTTTTGAGCGGGTGATGGAATTGGAAGGCGATGACGGCTCGGCTGGCGAAGGCGCCGAGCCGGGCCAAGAAAGCGAAGACCGCGATTTCTCGCTGCCCATCGCCATCTCCAGCCACCCGGACCACGCCGAGCGGATTGCGTTTTTTCGGGATTGGCGGGCGGGGCAGCGGGCGGAGTGAATGGGTGGGTGCTGGGTTTTGAATGGGTGGGTAGTGATTGTTTACAGAAAAGTATTTAGAGGTATCGTAAATGAATTCTGATTCAATCTTTCCCTTGTATCAATCTAATTGTACTGATATCATTGTGATGTCGCGGCATGATGCAGGCAGAACTCTGGACTACGCTTCGTTCACTTTTCTGAAGGTCGGAGATTTATGGTATCGATTGAGTTTCGTAGACCAGCAGCTGCAATGCGCGATAGATGACCCCAGATCCATCCAATACGCGAGTATTGAGGGTGATTCTTTGACATACAGAAGTACGAACATCACCATGCTTTTTCCTCTTGCGGATAATAGAATCACCGACATTTACTACGAGCGCATGAACAATTTGATTCGGGTTAATATTTGCTTTCTCATTGGTAGACTTGGCTTATCCTACAACTTGGATACTGGAAAGACAAGAGTCTTGGTGTTGAATTAAAGGCTTAGGAGCGGCGATTGTGTGATAACAGGCTGTTCCTGCATTGATTCCATCTTGGTTGTAAAAGTTTATTTGCGTGAAGGTTTTTTTTGGGGTTGGATAATTGGCTATTCTTTTGGTGGCGCTTCTGACAGATGAATGCAACCTACAAATCAAGTGGCTGAGTCCTGTGAAATTGACAGCCTCTTGTAGTGCCTATCTGTGAATACGCTGAATCAGCTGCAATTTCGTCAATAAGGAATAAACTATGGGTAGGGATGCTATTGTCGCAGGTACAGGGTTTGATGGGCGTGCGGAGATCGTACGCAAGCATGTTCGGCAGGGTATGTTGGTTCAACTGCGCCGTGAACTATCCAATCGACACGATCCGAACGCGGTAGCGGTTCTGATTGAAGTGCCAAAGCTATTTGGTTTGCTTGGTAAGGGGTGGAAGCAGATCGGCTACATAAAATCCGATGCGGCATCGCATATCGCTGCAAAGATGGACTCGGGTTTGAGTGTCACTGGATTTGTGAAGAGTTTCCATGCTCCAGAGGGGGGAGAGAGCATCCGAGAGTCAGTCTTCGCTTGGAATGGCCTGATTCCTAACGTCAAATGATATGGGTACATTGACGGTGCAATTGACCGAGCGCGAAGAGCGGGAGTTGCAGTGGGCTTGCGAGCAAAGTGGCAAGTCCAGAAGCGAGCTTGTGCGCGAGTTGTTGGCCGATTCCCTGCGGGCTTATCGTCTTCGAAAGGCCTTGCACGCTGCGCAGGCGGAGCTGGGTCCTGCGGCTCGGCAGTCGGGCTGGCTGACGGAGGATGACGTCTTGCGGGAAGTTTCGTGAAGGGGTTTCTGGAGGCAAGCCGTTAATTGGCCGCCTCTGTATCGGTGACCTTTTGCGCGAAAACTCTGACTCAGGCTACCTGCACAGCCGGGTGTTGGGCTGGGGTGGCCATGGCGAGATGCTGATCCTGAGCCCGCGCGATGCATGGACGCGCTTGTTTGTTCAGTCGGGCGCTGAACCCGGCCGCCCAGCGCCCTGACAGCCGCTACAACCGCAACCGCCCCGCATACCCCGTCATCTCCAGATAACCCCGGCCGACGGTCTGCCCCTGAGCGTCGCGCAGGTCAAGCTTGATCTGCTGCAGTTTGGTAAATACAATGTACGTATGATCAAGTTCGAATGGGACGGGGCCAAAGCCGCTGCGAATCTCAAAAAACACCAAGTGTCTTTTGAGGAAGCGAAGTCGATTTTTTTCGACGAGTTTGGCGTTCAGTTCTTTGACGAAGATCACTCATCTGACGAGGAGCGTTTCCTGATGCTTGGCATGAGCTCGGGGGCACGGCTGCTCATCGTTTGTCATTGCGAGCGGGATCATGGTGCGGTGATTCGCATCATTTCTGCCCGCAGGGCGACCAAGCGTGAAAGCGCGTTTTATCGGGGTGTCCAGGCATGAAAGCGGAATACGATCTTTCCAAAATGAAGTCTCGCAAGAACCCATACGCTTCCAAGCTGAAGAAGCCCGTCACCATGCGGTTGTCAGAGGATGTGGTGGACTATTTCAAGGGGATGGCCGATGAATCGGGCGTTCCTTATCAGAGCTTGATCAACTTGTACCTGCGGGACTGTCTTGCGAACGGCCGCAAGGTGGAGATCAACTGGCCGCAAGCGGTTTAATCGCCGCATCGCGCCTACAACCGCAACCGCCCCGCATACCCCGTCATCTCCAGATACCCCCGGCCCACCGTCTGCCCCTGCGCGTCGCGCAGGTCAGACAGGCCTTCCCAGTACACCGTGCCGGTGCTGCGGCGGCTGTCGAGTTCCTGGGCGTCGAGCAGGGCTTGCACCTCAAAGCGCCCGGCGGGGGTCTGCAGCGCCCAGGCCACCGGGTAGCGCGCTTGCGTGAGCGGGCTGGTCCAGTGGCGCAGGGGCTCGAACCGCACGGCGTCCGCGGCAAAGGTCTGCGCTTCGCGCTGCCCGGCGCGGCGCCAGGAGCCGCCGGCCCAGACGGCGCTGCCGTCGGCGCGGCGCAGGCGGAAGGCGGTGAGCGCGTCGCCGTTGAAGAGGTTCATGCCCACCCAGTCCCAGCCCACGGCCTCGGGGTGCATCAGGGTTTCGCTCCATTCGTGGTCGAGCCAGGCGGTGCCTTGCGGCAGCTCAAAGCGTTCACCGCCCAGCGCGAGGTGGCCGCTGACGGCGAGCTGCGGTTTGCTGACGTAGAAGCTGGCCTGCTCGGGTTCGGGGCCTTTGCGCGAGTAGCCTTGCTCGCCTTGCAGCAGCAGGGGCTGGGTGGGCCGGGCGGTGAGTTCGATGTGCAGCGCCTCGCTGGCAATGCGCACGGTGTAGCGCCCGTCGGGCTGGCGCCAGATGAACCAGTCTTGCAGGCGCACATGGGTGTCGGCTTCCAGCGCGTAGGCGCCGCGCTGGCCGGGCGAGGCGGGCGGCAGGCCGTTCCAGCGGGCGATGCGCTCGTCGTGCACCAGGCGCTGGCCTTGCAGGTCGGTGATGGCGGCGTGGGCAAACAGCAGTTGCCGCGCGGCCAGGCGGCTGCGCAGGGTTTCGGTGCCGTCCACGCGGCTGCGGAAAAAGGTGACCTGAAAACCGAAGGGGCGGCCGCTGGCGGTTTGGCCGTGGCCGGTGAGGTACCACCATTCGGTGCGGCTGTCGTTGTGGGTGCCGTGGTCGCGCGGGAACACGAGCGGGCGCGGGGCCAGGGGCGGCGGCAGGGGCTGGGCCAGCGCGCCGGGCAGCCAGGCGGCGGGCAGGGCGAGCGCGGCGCTGCCCAGCAGCAGGGCGCGGCGCTGCGGGCCGGGCACGGGCGCTGTGGCGCTCGGGTGGGGCAATGTGCCTGGTGGGGCGTGGGATGGGGCGGGAGCTTTCACCAATCTTCCTTGACGGCCAGCACCGCATCACGGCTGGCGGCGGCGCGCCCGGCGAGCCAGGCGGTGAGCGTGCCGGCGAGCACCACGGCGGCGCACAGCAGCAGCAGGCGCGCCCAGGGCAGGGCGAGGTCCATGGTCCAGTGAAAGCTCTGCGGGTTGACCACGTGCACCAGCACCAGGCTCACGCCCAGGCCCAGCGCCAGCCCGGCGAGCGCGCCCAGCGCGGTCCAGGCCAGACCTTCGAGGGCGACCAGGCCGAGCACTTGGCGGCGCGTGAGCCCGAGGTGGGCGAGCAGGCCGAACTCGCGCCGCCGCGCCAAGACCTGGGCGCTGAAGCTGGCGGCCACGCCAAACAGCCCGATGGCGATCGCCACCGCCTGCAGCCAGTAGGTGACGGCGAAGCTGCGGTCAAAAATGCGCAGCGAGATGGCGCGGATCTGCCCGGCCGAGGCGAACTCGATCAGGTCTTCGGCGCCTTGCTCGCGGGCCAGCGCGCGGATGCGCTCGCGCACGGCGTCTTCGCTGGCGCCGTCGCTGAGGTGAATGGCGAGGTCGTTGACGCGCTCGTCGCCGCTCAGGCGCACAAAGTCGGCCCGGTCGATCACCACGCTGCCGTGTTGCCGGGCGTAGTCGCGCCAGACGCCGCCGATAAAAAAGCGGGTGTCGGCGGCGCCGGGGAAGGCGGTTTGAAGCGCGGGCAGCCAGCCGTCCACCTGCGCGCCATAGAGGTCTTGCATGGCTTCGCTGACGTACACGGTGACCACTGGCGCCGAGGCGCCGTCGGGCCGGGGCGGGGCCTGGGGCAGGCCGACCAGGGGCAAGGCCTGCCCGGGCGCGGCGGCCACCTCCGCCGTTGCGCCGCCGCCCTGCACGGCCAGGGGCCGCGCCAGCAGGGTGACGGCGGGCAGCGCGTCGGCCAGTTGCAGCGGCACCGCGCGCAGCGCATCGACCCGCGCCACGCCGGGCAGCTCGCCCACCGCGCGCACGAAGGCGGGCGGCAGGGTGTTGCCCTCGCCGCCGCTGCTGCCGCCGGAGCGGGCATAGAGCGGCGCGGGCAAGACGCCGTCAAGCCAGGCGGTGACCGAGTCCCGAAAGCTCGCCACCATCACCGTGAGCGCCACCGACAGCGCCAGGCTGGCGACCACGCCGCTGGTGGCCACGGCGGCGGTTTCGCGCAGGCGCCGCGCCCGCTCCACCGCCAGCAAGGGCAGCGCCCGCTGCGCCACCCAGGGCGCCACGCGGCCCAGCAGCGCGCCCACGAGCAGCGGCAAGGCCGCGATGCCGCCCACCAGCAGCAGACCAATGGCGAAGTAGGCCGCCAGCGGGATGCCGCCCACCGGCGGCGCCCAGACCAGCAGCGCGGCCAGGCCCATCAGCCCCAGCGCCCAGGCCGGGTGGCTGGCCTGCCCGGCGCTGCTGCCCAGGCCCTTGAGCGCCTGCGCGGGCGCCATGCGGGCCACCGCCCGCGCGGGCCACCAGCCGCCCACCAGCGCCGCCGCCACACCCAGCGCGCCATACAGCAGCGCCACCCCGGGGTTCCATTGCAAGGGCGGCGCGGCGCCCGAAAAATAGCCGCCGCCCAGATCGCCGCCGAGCAGGCGCAGCGCCAGCGCGGCCAGGGCGGTGCCCAGCGCAATGCCCAGCGCGCTGCCGACCACGCCCAGCAGCGCCGACTCGGCCAGCACCAGGCGCAGCCGCTGCCCCGCCGAGAGGCCAAGCACCCCAAGCAAGGCCCACTGCGTCTGCCGCCGCGCCACCGAGAGCGAGAGCATGGAAAACACCAGAAACGCGCCGGTGAACAGGGCGACCAGGGCCAACACGGTGAGGTTGACCCGGTAGGCGCGCGAGAGGTTGCTGGCGCGCTCGCCCGTCTGCGCGGGGCGCTGGGCCAGCAGGTGCGGGGGCAGGGCCAGGTCGGCCAGCAGGCGCTCGGGCGTGGTGCCCGGGGCCAGCCGCAGGTCGATGCGGCTGAGCTGGCCGACGCGCTCGGTCAGCTCTTGGGCCGCGGCCACGTCCATCACCAGCAGGGCCGCGCCGGGGGCGCTCACCGTGCCCGCCGGGCGCACCGGGTGCACCCGCAGGCCGCTTTGGAGGTTCAGCGTGGTGGTGGCTGCGTTGCCTTCGGGTTCGCTGCCTTCAGGGGCCGATGCGTTGGCCGACCCGGCTGCTGATCCGGGCCTTGATTCGGGCCTTGATCCGGGCAGTACCAGGCCCTCGCGGGCCAGCAGTTCGCGCGCGGCCGGGTTCAGAAACACCGCGTCGGGCGCAAACAGGTCCAGCCGGGGCGGGCTGGCCGCGTCGCTGGCCGGGCGCGGGCCGCTCACAGGCATCAGCGCGGGCGCGATCCGGGCCACGGTCAGCGCGTCCACCCCGACCAGCCGCACCGGCAGCTTGCGCCCGTCGGGCAAGACCAGCGCGGTCTGCGCCTCCAGCACCGGGCTGGCCAGCGCCACGCCGGGGTGTTCGGCCAGCCGGTCCAGCCAGGTGTCGTCCAGCTCGCCGCTGCGCCCGCGCAGCTCCAGATCGGGCTGGCCGTTGACCGCGCTGACCGCGCTGGAAAACTCCGACAGGGCCGAGGCGTTGATGAGCTGCACCGCCAGCGCCAGCGCCACGCCCAGCATCACCGCCACCACGGCCGAGGCGGTGCGCCAGGGGTGGTGCC
>DAIOEI010000022.1:0-7261 GCA_036746335.1 Hydrogenophaga sp.
AACAGTGAAAGCGGAACCGGTGCAGCACCCAGGGGTAGCCCCAGGCGAGCAGCAGCGCGTCTTCTTCGGGGGTCAGCGGCGCGCGGCGGCGGCGCGCGAGTTCGGCATCGTCCAGCGGCGCTGCCAGCGCTTGCAGGCGCTGCACGCAGTCGCTGGCCAGGGCGCCCAGCGCGGCGGGTGGCGCGGTCGGCCGCAGCGCCAGAAAAGAGCCCATGCGGGCCACTTCCAGGTTGGCCAGCTCGATGGCGCGGTGGTCGCGGCAGATCGCGGCCACGCCGTCGATCAAAGCCGCCCAGCTCGCACCCGGCGCCAGGCGCATGGGCGCCTTGAGCGTGGCGTGCCAGCCATAGCGCCGGGGGTCGGCGGTCAGGGCCGCCTGCGTGGCGGTATCCACACCGTCCATCACCGGCATGGGCAGGGCGGTGCCGCGCTGCGCGCAGCGGCCCAACCAGCCGCTGCCCCGCTCCCACCAGTCAGACCCTGGCGCGGGTGCGGCATAAATCGCCACGCGGTGATGGGGTTGCTCATGCGCCATGGTCGTGGTCCACGGTGAGGGTCACGCGGTCGCCCGCGAACCAGGTGCAGGCGAATTCGATGGGCACGCCCTCGGTATCGACGTTGACGCTGCTCACATACAGCGCCGGGCGCGCGGCGGGTTGCTTCAGGTGGGCCGCCACCGCCGCGTCGGGCAGGCGCGCCGAAATGCGGCTCTGGCGCCGGGTGTAGTCGGCCACATCCAGCTCGGCAAACGCCTGGGTGATGGAACCGCTGCGCCGCACGCGCTCGCCCAGGTCGGCAAAACGCGGGCACGGAAAGTAGCGATCGCTCACATGCAGGGGTTGGCCGCCGCCGTCGCCAATCACCTGCAGGTGCAGCACGGTGGTGCCCGAGCGGATGGCGAGCGCCTTGGCCACATCGGCGCTGGCGCGCTCGGTGCGCGCATCGAGCACCTGCAGACCGCCGGGCAGACCGGCCTGCGCCAGGCTCTGGCGGTGCCGCGAACGACGGCCCAGCATCATTTCGACCGCAAAGTCTTCCACATAGGTGCCGCTGCCCTGGGTGGCGCGCACCAGGCCGATCTGGCCCAGGCTGGCCAGCGAGCGCCGGATGGTGTGGCGGTTCACGCCGAACTGATCGGCCAGCACATGTTCGGACGGCAGGCGTTCGCCCGGCGCGTAGGTGCCGCTGCCAATGGCGTCGGCCAGTTCGTGGGCAATGCGGGCCCAGAAGCTGTGGGCGGGGTCGGGCAACAAGAGAGAGGAAGTGGCGGTGGTTTTTGTCATGAAAAGGACACAGGTCAAACCTAGGCTGGCGGTCATCAACAAGTTGTCTACACAAATTCTTTAGTACCACCCCGATGTTTCACGCGTTTGACAACTCCGGGCCGAACCGGCCCACACCGCGTCCCGAATGGATGGCCCTGCTGTCCCGGGCGCCGCTGCCCTTGCTGGAGCAGGCCTTGGCCCAGCAAGCCCCGGCGGCGCTGCAATGGTTGCGCAAACCCGAGACCGGTTTGTACATGGTTCAGGGCCGCGCCGGTGGCACCGGGGAGCGCTTCAACCTGGGCGAGATCACAGTCACCCGCTGCGCGCTGCGCGTGGGCGGCGAGGGCAGCGCGGTGGGTGTGGCCTATGTGATGGGCCGCAACCACCGGCAGGCCCAGCTGGCGGCCATGGCCGACGCACTGCTGCAAGACCCCGCGCAGCACGATGCTTTCGACGCTGCGGTGTTGCAGCCGGTGCGCCAGCACCTGGCCCTGCAGCAGGCCCAACGCGCCGCCCGCGCCCAGGCGACCCGGGTGGACTTTTTCACCGTGGCGCGCGAAGCCGGCGGTGCAGACGAAGGAGAAGACGCATGAAGGCCGACGAACTGCAGCAGGTGCGCCCTGGGTTTCACGACGCCGCGCTGGGCAGCCAGGCGGTGTTCCGCACCGCGCTGTCGGCTCTGTCGCATCCCGGCCGGGTGATCGAGATGCCCGACGTGTCGGCGCTGCCGCGCCGCGGCCACGGCGCCGCGGCGATGCTGCTGCAAGCGCTGGTCGACAGCGATTGCGCGGTCTGGCTGTCGCCCGCGCTGGCGGGTACCGACGCCGCCGCTTGGTTGCGTTTTCACACCGGCTGCCACTGGGCCGCAACGCCTGCCAGCGCGCGCTTCTTGTGGGTGGCCGAAGGCGACGCCATGCCGGCGCTGGCATCGCTGGACGCGGGCACCGACGAGTACCCGGACCAGTCGGCCACCTGCGTGGCCGAGGTGAAAGCCCTGGACACCAGCGACGCGAATGCCCTCGTGCTCACCGGCCCCGGCGTGGCCAGCGAACAGCCCCTGGCTGTGCAGGGCTTGCCCGACGACTTTGTGGCGCAGTGGGACGCCAACCACCGCCGCTTTCCGCGCGGTGTGGACCTGTTCCTCGCCACGCCCACCCACATCGCGGGCCTGCCCCGCACCACGCGCGCCCGCGTGGTTTCCAACCTCCAAGAGGCCTGAAGACATGAAACCCCCACGCTCACATTGTTCGCTGCCCCCCGAGGGGGCTGTCAGTCCCTTCGGAACGGCCGGGCGGCACTGACATGTACGTTGCTGTCAAAGGCGGCGAGTCCGCCATTCTGCAAAGCTACCGCCTGCTGGCCGAACAGCGCCGGGGGGATCTGCAAGAGCCCGAACTGACCGTGGACCAGATCCGCCAGCAGATGAAGCTGGCGGTGGACCGCGTGATGACCGAGGGCTCGGTGTTCGACCCCGAACTCGCGGCGCTCGCCATCAAGCAGGCGGCGGGCGACCTGGTCGAGGCCATCTTCTTGTTGCGCGCCTACCGCGCCACGCTGCCGCGCCTGGGCAACACGCGCGCGCTGGACACTGCGCAGATGCGCCCGGACCGCCGCATCTCGGCCACCTTCAAAGACCTGCCGGGCGGGCAGATCCTGGGGCCCACCTACGACTACACCCAACGCCTGCTCGACTTCACGCTGCTGGCCAACGCGGCGGCACCGGGCAGCGACACGCCGGGCAACAGCGCCGTGCCCGCCGCCGCGCCGCGCGTGGTGGACCTGCTCAACCAGGAAGGCCTGATCGAAACCCACCCGATGCCCGAGGGCGACCCCGACCCGATGGATCTGACGCGCGAGCCGCTGCGCTTTCCGGCCGACCGCGCCACCCGCCTGCAAAACCTGGCGCGCGGCGACGAAGGTTTTCTGCTCGCCATGGCGTATTCGACCCAGCGCGGTTATTCGCACACCCACCCGTTTGTGGGCGAGATTCGGCTGGGTCAGGTGGCGGTGGAACTGGCGCCCGAAGAGCTGGACTTCACGCTCTCCATCGGCGACATCGAGATCACCGAGTGCGAGATGGTCAACCAGTTTGCCGGCAGCAAAACCGAGCCGCCCCAGTTCACGCGCGGTTACGGCCTGGCCTTTGGCCACAACGAACGCAAAGCCATGGCCATGAGCCTGGTGGACCGCGCGCTGCGCGCACCCGAGCTGGGTGAAGCGGTTGAGTCGCCCGCGCAGGAACAGGAGTTTGTGCTCTCGCACAGCGACAGCCTGGAGGCCTCGGGCTTTGTGCAGCACTTGAAGCTGCCGCACTACGTGGACTTTCAGTCCGAGCTGGAACTGGTGCGCCGCATGCGCGCCGAGGCTGCCCGCCCCGCCGCCACCGGTACCGAACAGGAATTGGCATGAACGCACCGCTGAACCAGGAACTGCTGAACCCCGACACACCCGCCGCCACCGAACCGGGCGTGAACTTCGCGTATCTGGACGAGCGCACCAAGCGCATGATCCGCCGCGCCATCCTCAAGGCGGTGGCCATCCCCGGTTACCAGGTGCCGTTCGGCTCGCGCGAGATGCCGCTGCCCTACGGCTGGGGCACCGGCGGCATCCAGGTCACGGCGTCGATCATCGGCCCGGACGACACGCTCAAGGTGATCGACCAGGGCTCGGACGACACCGTCAACGCGGTGAACATTCGCCGCTTCTTCCAACGCACCACCGGCGTGGAGGTGACCACGCGCACCACCGAGGCCGACATCATCCAGACCCGCCACCGCATCCCCGAGACGCCGCTGCGCGAAGGCCAGGTGCTGGTCTACCAGGTGCCGGTGCCCGAGCCCATGCAACGCCTGGAGCCGCGCGAGACCGAAACGCGCACCCTGCACGCGCTGGCCGAATACGGGCTGATGCATGTGAAGCTGTACGAAGACATCGCGCGCCACGGCCACATCGCCACCACCTACGACTACCCCGTCATGGTGAACGACCGCTACCTGATGGCGCCCTCGCCGATCCCGAAGTTCGACAACCCGAAGATGCACATGAACCCGGCCCTGCAGCTGTTCGGCGCCGGGCGCGAAAAGCGCATCTACGCCGTGCCGCCCTACACCAAGGTGGAGAGCCTGGGCTTTGAGGACCATCCGTTCGAAGTGCAGCGGTGGGACGCGGCCTGCGCCCTGTGCGGCGCGACCGACAGCTTTCTGGACGAGATCATCACCGACGACCAGGGGGGCCGCATGCACGTGTGTTCCGACTCCGACCACTGCCAGGAGCGGCAGGCGGCGCGGGCGGGCGGCGCTGGGGCCAATCAATGAGCGCAGCGCTGACCCTGCGCGAAGCCATGGCCGACGACCTGCCGCAGGTGCTGGCGCTGTACGCCCAGCCGGGCATGAACGACAGCGGCGTGATCGACATCGAACAGGCCCGCGCGATCTTTGCGCAGTTCGCGCGTTACCCGAGCTACCGCCTGTGGGTGGCTTGTGGTGCGCAGGGCGAGGTGATCGGCAGCTACGCGCTGCTGGTCATGCACAACCTGGCCCACATGGGCACGTCCGCCGCGGTGGTGGAAGACGTGGTGGTTCACCCGCAGCACCGCAGCCAGGGCATTGGCCGCCAGATGATGGAACACGCCCGGGCGCTCGCGCGCGAAGCGGGTTGCTACAAGCTCGCGCTGTCTTCCAACCTGCAGCGCACACGCGCGCACGCCTTCTACGAATCGCTGTGCTTCGAGCGCCACGGCATCAGTTTTGTGATCACCCCATGACCGCTTCATCCACTCCCCTGCTGCGCGTGCAAGACGTCAGCAAACGCTACGGCCAGCAGGTCGCCCTGCACGAGGCTTCGTTCGAACTCTGGCCCGGCGAGGTGCTGGCCATCGTGGGCGAATCGGGCTCGGGCAAGACCACGCTGCTCAACACCCTGGCCGCGCGCCTGCAGCCCGACGCCGGGCAGATCTTCTTTCAGGGCCGCGACGGCACGCTGGACGACGTGCACACCATGAGCCAGGCCCAGCAGCGCCTGCTGGCGCGAACCGACTGGGGCTTTGTGCACCAGCAGGCGGCCGACGGCCTGCGCATGGACGTGTCCGCTGGCGCCAACGTGTGCGAGCGCCTGATGGGACTGGGCCAGCGCCACTACGGCCAGCTTCGTACGCAGGCCGAGGAATGGCTGCAACGCGTGGAGATCGACCCGATCCGCATCGACGACCCGCCGCGCCAGTTTTCGGGCGGCATGCGCCAGCGCCTGCAGATCGCGCGCAACCTGGTCACGCAGCCGCGCCTGGTCTTCATGGACGAGCCGACCTCGGGCCTGGACGTGTCGGTGCAGGCCCGGTTGCTCGACCTGCTGCGCCAGCTCACGCGGCAGATGCAGCTGGCGGTGGTGATCGTCACGCACGACCTCGCCGTGGCCCGTCTGCTGGCGCACCGCATGGTGGTGATGCAGCGCGGCCGAATCGTCGAGTCGGGCCTGACCGACCAGGTGCTCGACGACCCGCAGCACCCCTACACCCAGTTGCTCGTCTCTTCCGTTCTCCAGCCATGACCACTCCGCTCCTGAGCCTGCAAGGCGTCTCCAAACGCTTCACTTTGCACCACCAGCACGCCGCGCAACTGCGCGTGCTCGACCAGGTCGACCTGGACCTCAACACGGGCGAGTGCCTGGTGCTCGACGGCCCCTCGGGCATGGGCAAGAGCACCCTGCTCAAGCTGGTGTACGCCAACTACCGCGCCAGCAGCGGTCGCATCACCCTGCGACACGCCGACGGCAACACGCTCGACATCACCCAGGCCACACCGCGCGAGCTGGTGACCATGCGGCGCGACAGCGTGGGCTATGTGAGCCAGTTCCTGCGCGTGATCCCGCGCGTGCCGGCGCTGGACGTGGTGGCCGAGCCGCTGCTGGGCGACGGCACACCATCGCCCGAACAGGTGGAGACTGCGCGGCAAGAAGCCGGTGCCTGGCTCACGCGCCTGCGCATTCCCGAACGGCTGTGGCCGCTGCCACCGGCCACCTTCTCGGGCGGCGAGCAGCAGCGCATCAACATCGCGCGCAGCCTGATCAAGCCGCGCCCGCTGCTGCTGCTGGACGAACCCACCGCATCGCTGGACAAGGCCAACACCCGCACCGTGATCGAACTGATCCACGAAGCGGTGGCGCGTGGCGCCGCGCTCATGGGCATCTTCCACGACCCCGAGGTGGGCGCTGCCGTGGCCACCCGCCGCATCAACGTCGGTGATTTCAGGAGTGAGGCATGAGCGCCGCCGTGAACCCACCCATCGTGTTCAAGAACGCGCGCATGGTCTTGCCCGACGCCGTGCAGACCGGCAGCCTGTCGGTGGAGGCCGGCCGCATCAACGGGTTCGACGCGGGCCAGAGCGCACTGCCTCAGGCCATTGACCTGGAGGGCGACTACCTCATGCCCGGGTTCATCGAAGTGCACACCGACAACTTCGAGCGCCACCTGATGCCGCGCCCCAAGGTGCAGTGGGCCGAAATGCCCGCGCTGCTGGCGCACGACGCCGAGATAGCCGCTGCGGGCATCACCACCGTGTTTGACGGTCTGGGCGTTGGCGATGCCGACCATGAGAGCCTTCGTGGCACCGGCTGGGACGCGGTGCTGAAGACACTCGACGCGTGTACAGCCGAGAACGTGCTGCGCGCCGACCACCACCTGCACGTGCGCTGCGAGCTGCCGGCGCACAACACCGTCGACCTGTTCCAGCCCTTCCACGGCCATGAGCGCCTGTCGCTGATCTCGCTGATGGACCACACGCCGGGCCAGCGCCAGTGGGAAAACATCGAACACGCCCGCATCTATTACACCGGCAAAAAGGGCTGGAGCCAGGAAAAGTTCGAGCACCAGGTGGCGCACGCCGAGCGCTTGCAGGCGCAGTACGCCAAGCCGCACCGCGACTACTTTGTGGACTACTGCCGGGAACACGGCATCGCGCTGGCCAGCCACGATGACACCACCATTGCTCACGTGGAGCAGGCGC
>DAIOEI010000022.1:7361-13565 GCA_036746335.1 Hydrogenophaga sp.
AGGCGCCAGCCTGTCCGAGTTCCCGACCACGTTGGTGGCCGCCCAGGCCGCGCGCGAGCGCGGTCTGCTCACCGTGATGGGTGGTCCCAACGTGGTGCGCGGTGGATCGCACTCGGGCAACGTGGCCGCCGCCGACCTGGCGCGCCACGGACTGCTCGACATCCTCTCCAGCGACTACGTGCCGGGCAGCTTGCTCAGTGCCGTGTTGCGGCTGGTGGCCGATGAGATCCTGAGCCTGCCCGAGGCCGTGGCCATCGTCAGCCGCCACCCGGCCCGTGCCACCGGCCTGCATGACCGCGGCGCCATCGAAACCGGCCTGCGCGCCGACCTGGTGCAGGTGCGCGTGGTGAGCATGCCGAACGGCGTGCGCCACGGCGTGGTGCGCGCGGTCTGGAGGGAAGGACAAAGGGTCATCTAACTTTGATTCTTCTTGAGACCGTCACGATCAAGTCACATCACTTGTCTAGACTAATTTTCACGCTGCAACTAGGAAGACTCGCCATGCTGGAAATCAAAAACCTGGGTAAACGCTTTGGCGACGCCACTGCGCTGAAGTCTGTGTCGCTGGACATTCCTTCTGGCTAGATGGTGGGCGTGATCGGGCGTTCGGGCGCTGGCAAGTCCACGCTGCTGCGCAAGATCAATCGACTCACTGAACCGAGTCATGGCGAAATTGTGTGGAACGGTGAAGCCGTGTCAGCGCTCCATGGCAAGCCACTTTTGGCTTGGCGTGCTCGCTGCGCGATGGTCTTCCAGCAGTTCAACCTCGTGCCCCGCCTCGATGTGCTGACCAACGTGATGCTTGGTCGAGCCGCCCACAAGGGCACGCTGCCTTCCCTTCTCAAGTTGTTTTCTCCCGCCGAACGGGCCATGGCCATACACGCCTTGGAGCGCCTGGATTGCGCTTAGCTTGCGCTGCAACGGGCCGAGACGCTATCGGGCGGGCAGCAACAGCGCGTGGCAATTGCCCGTGCGCTGGTGCAGTCGCCAGAAATCATGCTGGCCGACGAACCCATTGCCTCACTGGATCCGCGCAGCGCCATCGTGGTGATGGACGCGCTGCGCCGCATCAACCAGGAAGATGGCATCACTGTCCTGTGCAATTTGCACACCCTCGACACAGCGCGCAAGTATTGCGACCGCATTGTTGGCATCGCCGCAGGTGAGGTGATTTTCGACGGCGCTGCTGAGGAACTGGACGATGCCATGGTCCGCCGCATCTATGGCGTGGCCAACAACGATCAGCGCTTCGACGAGTCCGCCACCTCCACCACTGCGTTCAAGAGCGCTCCCCGTATGGCGCCCGTCGCAGCCTGAATTTCTCTCACCGAAGAACCTTTCATCACATCACTGGAGATTGATCATGTTCCGTCTGCACCGTCTTTCCTTGGGCTTTGCTGCCCTTGCCCTCACCACATCTGCCGCATTGGCCCAAACCGCCGAAGAGTGGAAGAAAAAATTTCCCGTCGTGTATTTCAGTTCGGTGAGTTCTGAAAACCAGGCTGCCACCACGGCGCGCTTCAAAGACCTGGCCACGGTCTTCAAAGAGAAGACTGGCGTCGAGTTGAAAATCTTCACGGCCTCCGACTACTCTGGTACGGTTCAGGCCCTGACCTCCGGCCAGATCCAGATGGCACAACTGGGTGCCAGCGCCTATTCCGCCGCCTGGATCGATACCGACGGCCAGGTTGACCCGCTGGTGGCCAACAAAGAGCTCGACGGACAGCTTGGCTACAACTCCATCCTGATCGTCAAGGCCGGCAGCCCGTACCAGAAGCTCGAAGACCTGAAGGGAAAAACCCTGGCCTGGGCTGATGCCAACTCCACCTCCGGGTACCTGATCCCGCTGGTCAGCCTGCGCGGCGCAGGTATCGAGCCAGACAAGTTCTTTGGCAAGACCTTGTTTTCGGGAGGCCACGAGCAGAGCGTGCTGGGCGTGATCAATGGCCAGTTCGACTCGGCCTTCACCTGGTCATCGAAAGGCCACAACGCCGGCCAGATTCGCGCCATGGTGGACCGTGGCGTTTTGAAGATGGACCAGTTCCGCATCATCTGGGAATCTCCGTTGATCCCCAATCCGTTGGTCGTGGTGCGCAAAGACATGCCTGCTGACATGAGGCGCGAACTGCTGGCCTTCTGGACCGAACTGCACAAGACCCATCCGCAAGTGGCTGAGTCCGCTGCGCGTGGCAAGACCTCCGGTTTCGTTCCTGTGACCCATGAGATGTACAAGCCGGTGCTAGATGCCGCGCTTGAAGTGCGCAAAAACCGCAAGAAGTAAACCGCAGACCCAAGCCATACGACCGGGGTGACATCACGGGCCACCTCGGTTTTTTTTGCCCATACCCGCTTGCAGCTCTATGACACCCCTCAGCGCCTCCGCTCTCGAATTTGAGGCCCAGTACCGCGACCTGGGCGCACGCAAGCGGCTCACGACCATCGCCTACGTTGCTCTGTTTCTGGTCGCCTTCGGACTGTCGGCATGGGTGGGCGAGTTTGACCCGTTGAAGCTGCTGCGCAGCCTGCCTCGCATACATGAATATGCGGTCAAGACCCTGCCGACGCTGAGCATGGCCACTCTTTGGCACGATTTGAACGAGTGGTTCTATGCGCCAGGCAAATGGCTCTCGCTGCTCTTGGAAACCATACTCATTGCCTACACCGCCACCTTGCTCGGCACCGTGGGAGCGCTGGCATTGTGCTTTCACGCGTCTCAAAACATGAAGCGTGGCACGGTCAGCTATTGGCTGGTTCGACGAATCTTTGAAGTGGCGCGCACGATCCCCGATCTGGTGTATGCCTTGATCTTTGTGTTCGCCTTCGGTATCGGGCCGCTGGCAGGCATTCTCGCCATAGCGGTGCACTCCATGGGTGGATCAGGCAAGCTGTTTGCCGAAACGGTGGAAAACATCGACATGAAACCCGTTGAGGGCCTGCGCGCGACGGGCGCCAACTGGCTGCAGACGGTGCGCTACGCCGTGCTGCCGCAGGTGCTGCCCAACTTCGCCACTTTCACCCTGTGGCGTTTCGAAATCAACGTGCGCACCGCCAGCGTGATCGGCTTTGTCGGCGCCGGTGGCATTGGTCAGGAGTTGTACACCGCCATCGCCAGGCTGTACTACGAAGACATCAGCGCCCTGCTGCTGCTGCTGGTCATCACCGTCATGCTGATCGACTACGGGTGCGAAAAACTGCGCCACAACATGATTGGCAAGGAGCACCACTGACATGCGCGAAAACATCTCTGACTTCGACGCGGCAAGCATTGCCGACATCCGCGCCCGCTACCCACTGGCCTTTCAGGCCCCTTTGCCCGTCCGCCTGCGCAAACAGGCGTATTGGGTCGCCTTCTTCGTCCTCACCGCCTACTGCTTCTGGAGCTTCGATCTTTCTCCAGTTCGCATCTGGGCCGGCTCAGGCACGCTGCTGGACGTTGCATCGCGCATGTTTCCACCCACGGTCGGCGATGCCTTCTACGACTATTTGTGGGCCTTGTTCCAGACCATCGCCATGGCCTTTCTTGGCACCGTGATCGCGGCGGTGCTGGCCGTGCCACTGGGGCTGATGTGCGCCCGCAATGTGATGCCCGTGCGCATCGCTCAGTTCCTTTTTCGGCGAACCAGCGACACCCTGCGCGGAATAGACCAGGTCATCTGGGCGCTGATCTTCGTGCGCGCCGTCGGTCTGGGTCCGCTGGCGGGCATCATGGCCATCATCATTTCCGACACCGGTACGCTGGCCAAGCTGTTTTCGGAAGCCATCGAGAATGCAGACAAGAAGCAAGCCGACGGCGTTCGCTCCAGCGGTGGCAACTCGTTGCTGACCATTCGCTTTGGCATCATCCCGCAGGTGCTTCCGGTGATGTTGTCCAACGTGCTGTACATCTTCGAATCCAACACCCGCTCGGCCACCATTCTCGGCATTGTTGGTGCTGGCGGCATTGGCTTCTTCCTGGCAGACCGCATCCGCACCATGCTGTGGGAAGAAGCCAGCTTCATCATGATCATGATCCTGGTCGCCGTCTATGTGATCGACTGGATGTCCAAACTGGTTCGTCGCCGACTGATCGGCGGCGCGCCGGAAACGACCGCTGGCGTGCATTGAAAGTGCAAGCTCCGCTCCAGGCTTTTTTCGTTGATTCTTAGGCAATGGTCTATTGGACCAGCGCTTGAAACGCACTTACACCCCTTCATTGGAGGCATGGCATGTCGTTAAACACCGAAGACATCGTTCGATTGCTGAGCGATCATGGCGCGAAGCAATACGGTCGCGAAGCGGTCAGCCAGCTTGAGCATGCATTGCAATGTGCGCATTTGGCCGAATCAGCGGGTGAGAGCGATGAGCTGATCATCGCCAGCTTGCTGCACGATGTGGGGCACATGCTCATGGCGGACCGCAGCGGGGCGATTGAAGTCAACACCGACCGCGATGACCTGCATCAATACACTTTGCTGCCGTTTTTGCGCGGCGTTCTGCCCGACACGGTGCTCGAACCCATTCGCCTGCATGTGGAAGCCAAGCGCTACCTCTGCCAGGCCGAGGCGGGTTACTTCGAATCGCTGTCACCGGCCTCGGTGCACAGCCTGGCGCTGCAAGGCGGCACCTTCACCGAGGTGGAAGCCCGCGCCTTCTTGCACCAGGCCCATGCAAGCGAGGCCGTGCGCCTGCGCCGCTACGACGACCTGGCCAAAGTGCCCCACTGCGAGGTCCCGCCGCTGGCGCATTACCTGCCCCGTCTGGAACAGCTGATGCTCCAGACCGCATGAGGTGAGCCGCCCCGGGCAAACCGGCGTGGTGCTGCGGCTGGGCACCACCCAGACGCTGGCCTGGGCATCGTCGTACTACCTGCCCGCCCTGCTCGCCGCGCCGCTCGCGGCGGAACTGGACATGCCGGTCACGCGGGTGTTCGGCGCCTTCACCCTGGCGCTGGTGGTCTCGGCCCTGGTCGGGCCCCGGGCCGGCCGCGCGATCGACCAGCACGGTGGCCGCGCGGTGCTGCTGCTGACCAACCTGCTGTTTGCGACTGGGCTGGCCGCGCTGGGTCTGGCGCAGGCCGAATGGCAGGTGTGGGCCGCGTGGGGCGTGATCGGCGTCGCCATGGGCAGCGGCCTGTATGACGCCGCCTTCACCGCGCTGGTGCGCCTGTACCCGCAGAGCGCGCGCAACGCCATCACTGGCATCACCCTCATTGCCGGATTTGCCAGCACCGTGGGCTGGCCCCTCACCGCCTGGTGGATCGACTCCATGGGCTGGCGCGGCGCCTGTTGTGCGTGGGCCGGTCTGCACATCGTGCTCGGGCTTCCGCTGCACAGCCTGCTGCCCCGCGACCGCGTGGAAGACGCGCCCGCACCGCAGCCGCTGCCGATGGCGACCGATGCCGGGACTGTTGCCACTACAGCCGCTACACCCGCCACAGCCGAACCACTCTCAGCCCGCTCATCAGACAGCCGCACCGGCCCACCCGGCCGGGGCATGGGCGCGGCCATTGCGGCGGTGTTTGCCATCACCTGGTTCACCAGCACCGCCATGGCAGCACACCTGCCCGCGCTGCTGCAAGGCATGGGCCTGGGCACCGCGGCGGCGCTGGGCGTGGCCATGCTGGTCGGGCCGGCCCAGGTGGCGGGGCGGCTGCTCGAATTTGGCTTCTTGCGCCGTGTGCACCCCCTGCTCTCCACCCGGCTGGCCGCCGCCGGGCACCCGCTGGGTGTGGGCGCGTTGTTGATCTTCGGACCCGCCGCCGCCTGGCTGTTTGCCGGGCTGCACGGCGCGGGCAACGGCATCCTCACCATCGCCAAAGGCACGCTGCCGTTGGTGGTGTTTGGCGCGGCGGGCTACGGCGAACGCCAGGGCTGGCTCATGGCGCCGGCCCGCCTGTCACAAGCGGTGGCGCCCCTGCTGTTCGGCCTCGCCATCACTCGCTGGGGCAGCGGCGCCCTGTGGCTCACCGCCGGCCTGGGCCTGGTGGCGCTGGCGCTGCTGCAGTGGATGGCACTGCGGATGGGGCGGGACGGGCAGCGGATTTGAGGAGCTGGCGGGAGCTGTTTCGCAAGCTCTGGCTCTTGACCTGATTCCGGCCAAGAGCGACCGACGCTTTAAAGCCGCCGTTCAGGGGGTCGTCTCAGAATTCGGATCGCAAAGTACGTTAAGCCCTGACCTTACGCAAAGTGGAGATGGATTAGGCTGCGAGTATGAAAAACGCTGAAC
>DAIOEI010000023.1:0-13489 GCA_036746335.1 Hydrogenophaga sp.
CTCCAGCGAAGAAAGCTGCTGCTCCAGCGAAGAAAGCTGCTGCTCCAGCGAAGAAGGCTGCTGCTCCTGCGAAGAAGGCCGCCCCAGCAAAAAAAGCTGAGCCGGCCAAGAAGCCGGCAGCCCCTGCGGCACCCGCAGCCAAAACCAAGCTCAACCCACAGGCGGCCTGGCCTTTCCCCACGTCCAGCAAGCCCTGAAGCATTGGCATGCCCGACAATCAACCCGGCGCCTTCAGCGCCGGGTTTTTTTTGTTTCAGAATCTCACGCCAGGCTGAAGCTGTAGTTTTGCCCGCCGCGGGAGGAAATCTTGGCGGCGCCGATCTGGTTGCCCAGCGCCGCGCAACGCACCAGAGGCCAGTCGCGCACCAGGCCATGCAACAGTGCAGCCCTGAAGGCGTCGCCGCAGCCTGTAGGATCCACCACGGTCTGCGCAGGCACACCGGGCACCCTTTCGTACTGGCCTGCCTCCCAAACGTCGCAACCTTGTTCGCCAAGGGTCACAACCAGACCTCTCACGCGCGAGGCCACCTCCTCAAATGTCAGGCCTGTGCGATCACACAGCATCTGCCCCTCGTAATCATTCACCGTCACCCAAGTGGCCCATTCGAGAAAACGAAGCAATTCGTCACCCTGAAACATCGGCAAACCCTGGCCCGGATCAAACACGAAGGGAATGCCCGCACTGTGCAGTTGTTCTGCATGCGAGCGCATGGCCTCCCGGCCATCGGGAGAGATGATGGCGAGCTTGACATCATCTCTCTGTGGCACGGCATTGTGATGCGCACTGGACATGGCGCCCGGATGAAAGGCGGTGATCTGGTTGTTGTCGCGGTCGGTCATGATCATGGCCTGAGCGGTGTAGCTGTCGGAGCTCGTCGCAATGTGCGCCGTATCCACCCCTTGTGCCTTCAGGCGCAGAAGATAGTCCTGACCATCATTGCCCAAAGTTGCCAGGGGAATGACGGGGTCGCCCAGCTGTCGCAGGCCGTAAGCAATGTTGCCCGCGCATCCACCGTACTCGCGGCGCAGCCCGGGAACCAGAAAAGACACGTTCAGTATGTGCAGTTGGCTGGGCAGTATTTGCTCGGCAAAACAGCCTTCAAAATTCATGATGGTGTCAAAGGCCAAAGAACCACAAACAAGGATGGACATAGTTGGTCAGGTTGATGAATTGAAAGTTCAGGGGTAAAAAACCAGTGCGCGGTAACCGGTCATGGCACTCGCATCGGCATCGGCCAAAGAAAGGCGCAGCTCTACCGGCACCGAAGTCCGGGCCGCCAGAATGCCAGGAGCGCCCGGCAAGTCGCTGGGCAGGAACACGCGACGTGCAATCACTGCATCGCGGTTGTCCGTCAGTGTCAACTCCAGCGCGGGCGTCGCCACATCCATGGAAGCGTTGTTCTTAAGTACCAGATTAAAGGAGAAGAAGCTGCCCAGGCGCCGCACCAGCTGAGAGCTTTCGATCACCACAGCCTCGATGTTCTGCGGCGCCGAAAGACGACAGTTCAGCGGCTGGCACAAGGCGGTCAGCCACGGCCCCAGCGCCGGATGACGGGCTGCAAGCCTGTCACGATCGTGCACTGCCCACTGCAACAACAGCAGCACCGACAAGCTCACGGTCAACAAGACCAGCAGCAATTGCATCGGACGCGACCGCCAAAACGCGTTGCGCCGCGCCTGCAATACAAAGGCTGGCGGTGCAGGCGCAGCGCGGCTCGCAGCCACGGGTTCGATCATGTCATCCAAGAGCGAGGCGCCTGCAGGCGCCGACCCCGACTGCGGCGGCACACTCGACGCGGCGAAGCGCTCCAAATCCTGATGAAACGAGGAGTCTTGTACTTGGTCGGCCCACAGATCGATGTCGGGCTCTCGTACCGATGGCCACTGCGAATCGTCCAACGGCGCAAAATCCGTATCGCGCTCGGTGGGCGTCGGCATGGTTCTGCGCGGCTTGGGTGCAGTGGCAAATGCCAAGCTCTCTCGCTTATCGTCACGCTTGGCGAGGGCCGGTGTACGGCTAGTGCCACCCGTCACGCCCAGATCGTCCAGCATGAGGTCTGGAACAGACTGAGGCGGCAGCAGCCAACCACTGTCCATGGCCGGCGCCAAGGGAGCCCGGCCACTGTCACCCCGAAGATCGTTTGCCGGACCTGACTCCCTGCTGCCTGCGGGACGGGCCCTGGTTTGCACCGGCGTTGTAGGCGGGGCCCCATGCTGCGGCGCTGGAGGCCTCTGGGCATCGCGAGCGACGCTCAGGCGTACGGTGGGTCGAAGCGGCACAGGCGCACTTGCGGGCGCATCAGGTGGACGGGCGTGCGGCGGGACGGGCACAGAGCCTGAGCGAGGCGCAACTGGCTGCTCTTGCAGATTCAGGGTCGCATCGAACACGTCCGCGCAATGACCACAGCGCACCCAACCATCGGAGATCTTCAATTGGTCGGCAACGACCTTGAACATCGTCCCGCAGGCTGGGCAGCGTGTGGTGAAACTCATGAACCGATTATTGCAGCGCCGACATGGCCAGCCAGCCAGACCTTGCAAACTCAACCCTGATGACGCCGGGCAGGGCGCCAGGCTCAGGCCCGCGTGGCCGTCATCAGCACCCAGCCATCGTCTTCGTCAGTGACAGACAAAGCGACCCAAGGCCTGTATGCCTCCTGCAGCTCTTCAACTTGCCTGGCCAGTATGCCCGCGAGCACCAACTGAGCACCCGGTCGCAGGTGGGCACACAAAAGGGGTGCCAGCACCTTCAGGGGCGTGGCCAGAATGTTGGCCAGCACCCAGTCGTACGCGCCGTTTGCACGGTCTGGCAGCCCCGTCAGCAGTTCCACATGGTTGGCTGCGGCATTGAGCGCTGCCGACTCCACCGCCGCGGGATCGATGTCCACCGCATCGACCGCCCTCGCACCCTGCTTGGCAGCTCCGATGCCCAAAATGCCAGAGCCACAACCATAGTCCAGCACCCGAAGGTCGGCAGCGTCGCGCTGTGCGATCCAGCGCAGGCACATGCGGGTGGTCGGATGGGTTCCCGTGCCAAAGGCCATGCCCGGGTCCAGGCGGATCACCTGCTGCGCCTGTGCGGGCGGTTCGTGCCAGCTCGGCACGATCCAGAACGTGGGGGTGATCTCGACCGGATCGAACTGCGATTGGGTCAAACGCACCCAGTCCTGTTCGGCCACTGCCTGCACGCCCTGCACCTGCGCACCGTCAAAAAAATCCTGGGCTGCCAACAGCGCGCCCGCTTCGCGCGCGGCCGCTTCGGTGTCAAACAGGGCAACCACCCGCGAACGGTTCCAGCCCGCCTTGGGCGCGGGCATGCCTGGCTCTCCAAACAGCGCCTGCTCGGCCGGTGTCATGGCATCGGCGTCCTCCACCGACACACTCAGCGCCTCCAACGCCTCCAGGGCCTCGCTCACCGGCTCGACACCCTGCTCCGGAACCAGCAACACCAACTCAAACAAGGCCATGGAACATCCGATCTGTCAGAAAAAACCGCCCTCGCGGGGCGGTTGTGGTGGGGTCAACGCGAGCGCTGGGAAAGCCAATCTTCCAGGTAATGGATGTTGGTGCCGCCCGCCACAAAACTGGCGTCCACCATCAGTTCCCGGTGCAGCGGGATGTTGGTCTTGATGCCTTCGACCACCGCCTCGGCCAGTGCCGTGCGCATGCGGGCCAGTGCCTGTTCGCGCGTGTCGCCGTGCACGATCAGCTTGCCGATCATGCTGTCGTAGTTGGGCGGCACGAAGTAGTTCGTATAGGCATGTGAATCCACGCGAACCCCCGGGCCACCGGGCATGTGCCAGGTGGTGATGCGGCCGGGCGACGGGGTGAACTTGTAGGCGTCTTCGGCGTTGATCCGGCACTCGATGGCGTGCCCCTTGAGCTGGACCTGACGCTGGGTGAACGGCAGCTTCTCCCCGGCAGCGACTGCGATCTGGGTGCGCACGATGTCCACACCGGTGATCCATTCGGTCACCGGGTGCTCGACCTGCACGCGGGTGTTCATCTCGATGAAATAGAACTCGCCGTTTTCGTACAGGAACTCGAAGGTGCCGGCGCCCCGGTAACCGATCTTCTTGCAGGCGGCGGCGCAGCGGTCACCGATCTTCTCGATCAGGCGGCGCGGGATGCCCGGCGCCGGCGCCTCCTCGATCACCTTCTGGTGGCGGCGCTGCATGGAGCAGTCGCGCTCGCCGAGGTAGACCGCGTTGCGGTGCGTGTCGGCCATCACCTGAATCTCGACGTGGCGCGGGTTCTGGAGAAACTTCTCCATGTATACCTCGGGATTGCCGAAGGCCGCGCCCGCTTCCGCTTTGGTGGTCTGCACCGCGTGGATCAGCGCTGCTTCGGTGTGCACCACACGCATGCCGCGCCCGCCGCCGCCACCGGCAGCCTTGATGATCACCGGGTAGCCGATGGTCTTGGCCGTGCGCCGAATCACCACCGGATCGTCGGGCAAGGCGCCTTCCGACCCCGGCACACAGGGCACACCGGCGCGTATCATGGCTTGCTTGGCCGAGACTTTGTCACCCATCAGGCGGATGGATTCGGGCGTCGGGCCAATGAAGGTGAAACCGCTTTTCTCCACACGCTCGGCAAAATCGGCGTTTTCCGACAGGAAGCCGTAACCGGGGTGGATGGCTTCCGCATCGGTCACTTCAGCCGCCGAAATGATGGCGGGCATGCTGAGGTAGCTCTGGCCGGAAGCGGCGGGGCCGATACAAACCGCCTCGTCGGCCAGCCGGATGTACTTGGCGTCACGGTCGGCCTCGGAATAGACCATCACCGCCTTGATGCCCAGCTCGCGGCAAGCGCGCTGGATGCGCAGCGCGATCTCGCCGCGGTTGGCAATCAGGATTTTCTTGAACATGGGGACGGGCCGCTCATTCAATGGTGAACAGCGGCTGGCCGTACTCAACCGCCTGGCCGTTGTCTACCAGGATCGCCGTCACGGTGCCCGTTTTGTCCGCTTCGATCTCGTTGAGGATTTTCATGGCCTCGACGATGCAGATGGTCTCGCCTTCTTTGATGCTGTCACCCACCTCGACAAAGGGCTTGGCTCCAGGGCTCGAAGACCGGTAGAAGGTGCCGACCATGGGAGACTTGACCGCATGGCCCGCTGGCGCCGATTCGCCGACAACCGGGTTGGCTGAGGCTTCCACTGCGGGTGCAGCGGCCGCAACCGGGGCGCTGGCTGGCGCGGGCGCCATGGCGTAGGTGACAGGAGCCGCCATGCCCATAGGGGGGGTGGCCTTGACGATACGCACCTTGCCCTCGGCTTCGGTGATTTCCAGTTCGGAAACATTCGATTCCGAGACCAGGTCGATCAAGGTCTTCAATTTTCTCAAATCCATGGCAACTCCAACAAAAATCTGTTAATTCGGTTTATCTGCGCCCAACCCCCCAGGGTGCAGCCACTCGCTCCAAAAAAGGCGTCGAAGTGTACCTGAAGAGCACCGCATCAACTCCCGCTCTGGGAACCCATCTTCCACCCACCACTTGAGCGCAAGTTAACCGGATTTGAGGGGAGAAGCAAGCGCCATCTGAAAAACCGGCTTCCAGACACCAGAGCAGCCTCGGTATTTGCTGTGCAGCCAGCTTCCCGGTCTGCGCTGCTTGTGGTCAGTCCAGTTGCGCCCACTGCGCCAAGTCTGCGTCAGTAACCTTGCCGATTTTTTGGTGAATCGCAGCCCCCGATCGATCAAACACCACCGAGTAGGGCAAGCCACCGCTGACATTGCCCAGCGACCGGCTGAGCTCGGTCCCGGCCAGGCCTGCCATGCCGACAGGAAAGTCCAGTGGCAACTTCTCAAGGAAGCGCCTGACTGCGCTGGGCTGATCCACAGCCAGGCCCAGCACCTGCCAGCCTTGAGCCCGATGCGCATGGAAAAACGCATTGAGCATGGGCAACTCCTCGACACAGGGTGGGCACCAGGTGGCCCAAAAATTCAGAAGCAAGGGTTTACCTTGAAAGGCCTGCATGACCAATGGCTGACCTTGTGGCGTCTCCAGCTCCAGGGCCCAAAATTCGGCGTGTGCCGGGCTGGAGACCGGCTCCACACGGTACTGGCGCCAAGCCAACCCAACGCCGGCGGCACCGGCAGCGGCCGCCACACCCCACATCCAAGCGGTTCTTCGATCCATGGCTTTTTCTTTCGTCCTGATTCAAAAGACTGTTCTATGTGCGTACCGACCTTCAGGCGTAGCGACAGACCGTGCCACATGGCTCACGCCTGCGGCGGATTGTCTGCCAAGCCCGCAAGTTCCATACGGGCCCGCAAAGCTTGGGCATCTCCTCGCGGCGGTTGTCCGCGGTCGTCGGGTTTGAGCGCCCCGCGCAGATCGTCAAGATCGTGCAACAGCAAATGGACCAACACCCATTGACCCAAGGGCTCACAACGAACGCGGATGGACAGCGCCGGGACTTCCCCGCCCCGCCAGCCGCGCGAACTGCCGGGGTGGTAAGCGATGCGCTGGTCCAGCAAAAACCACTCGACCGATTTCGGATCATCGCAAAACAGCGGCAGATACACGTCACTATGGCGGGTTGCGGTCCCTCGCCAGACCGCTCCACCAACCAGCGGTCGAAAGCGGTCGAGCCGATCCATCCAGCCCAGAGCCGTCTGCCTCAGGTGCATCAACTCTGCCGCCTGCTCCTGCGGACAAAACAGCGCGATGTGCTCGCGCACCGCCTCGTCCAGCCGGGCATTGCCCGGCCAAGGTATGCGCGAAGCCGTCAGGCCCATCTGCTTGGTCGCCTGCCGCTTGGCTGCTGCGTACTCCATACCGTCATCCACCACCAGCCGGGCAGCACACTGCAACAGCAGGCTCTGGGTGTCATTCAGTTCCCATTCGGTCATGCTGGCGATTGTGCCCGCCAGCCCCCATCTCCGAACCCGTCTGCACCAACAACCCTGAATGGGCGCCCTGCTCCTCCCTGTCAGCGGCTGCGTGCAGCCCCCTAGAATTGGGCGCATGCACATACACATTCTGGGAATCTGCGGCACATTCATGGGTGGCCTAGCCGCCCTTGCCCGAGAGGCAGGACATCGGGTCACCGGCTGTGATGCGGGCGTTTACCCCCCCATGAGTGACCAGTTGCGCGCCTTGGGCATCGACCTGATCGAAGGATTTGCCGCCGATCAGATGGCTTTGGCGCCCGATATGTATGTGGTGGGCAACGTGGTCAGCCGCGCACGCCTGCCCGATGGCAGCCCCAAATTCCCACTGATGGAAGCCATTCTGGAAGCGGGTGCACCCTATACCAGCGGGCCACAGTGGCTGTCCGAGAACGTGCTGCAAGGGCGCCATGTGTTGGCCGTCGCGGGGACCCACGGCAAAACCACCACCACCGCCATGCTGGCCTGGATTCTGGAGGCCAATGGCCTGCAGCCGGGCTTTCTGGTCGGGGGGGTGCCGATGAACTTCGGCGTTTCGGCGCGCCTGGGTGGCTCGACCCCCACACCGCCCGTCTTGCACGGTTCGCAGTCTGGCGCGGAAGCCACCCCCTCCGCAGGTGCAGCGCAAACGGCCCAGGCCCCCTACCGCCTCTTCGTTATAGAGGCGGACGAATACGACACTGCCTTTTTTGACAAACGCAGCAAGTTTGTCCACTACCGGCCCAGGACTGCCATCCTGAACAATCTGGAGTTCGATCACGCCGATATTTTTGACGACCTTCGATCCATTGAGCGGCAGTTTCACCATCTGGTGCGCACCGTTCCCGGCAGTGGCCGACTGGTGGTCAACGGACTGGAAGAGTCGCTTGATCGGGTGCTGCACCAAGGTGCTTGGAGCGAGATTCGCAGTTTCGGTGCAGCCGTCAGCGATTTCACGGCCGAAGGCGAGCCGCACGGCTTCGATGTGCTGGAGCGGGGCAAACGCGTGGCCCGTGTCGATTGGGCACTATCGGGCCAACACAACCAACTCAATGCCCTGGCGGCCATCGCCGCAGCGCAACATGTGGGCGTAGCACCGCAGGCATCGGCACAAGCACTGGGCAACTTCCACAACGTGCGGCGGCGCATGGAGGTGCGTGGTCATGTGGCCAGACCGGGAGCGGCCATCACGGTGTACGACGACTTTGCCCACCACCCGACCGCCATCCGAACCACCCTGGACGGTTTGCGCAGGCGGCTTGACCAAGGCTTAGGCACCGGTGGTCGCATTCTGGCGGTGCTCGAACCCCGCAGCAACACGATGAAGCTGGGAACGATGAAAGCCCAGTTACCTTGGAGTCTGCAAAATGCCGACCTGAGCTTTTGCCATACCGCCGGACTCGATTGGGACGCCGCCGAGGCCTTGAGCCCATTGGGTGATCGGGCTCAGGTCGCCAACTCGGTTGACGGTGTGATTGCACAGGTGGTGCAGGCCGCACGCGATGGTGACCATGTGGTCTGCATGAGCAATGGCGGGTTTGGCAACATCCACGAACGCCTGATCCAGGCCTTGCAGAGCCCTTGACCCGATCAAGCGCCCGGCCAAGCGGCTGCAGCCGCTCTGTGCTGCGCTCAGTAGCCGACCGACTGGGTACTTAGATCCACCGTGATGGTGGGCTTGGCCAGCGCAGCACTGGTGGCCCGGGAAAACAGCATGGCCCACTCGTGATGCGATGCGTCACGAAAGCGTTCCGGCCCGGCAGCCTGCGCCACACACAAGACCTTGTCCGCTGTAAGCACCTTGCCCGTCGGGCGGATGGGTTCACACTCCATGGCGGTGAATTGCTCGTCGAGCCAGATCCGGGCTTTCTCATGGGGCATCGGCTGCACCTCTTCAAGATCAAAGCGGAAAGTGGCGGACTCTCCCCAGCTCACGGTGACTTGACTGCGCATGCGAACAGCTCCTGTTTGAATAGGGTTATTGACAGAATTGTGCCTCGCCTCAGGGCTTGTGAACAGTTCAGCCGCTTGACCTGCATCAGGACTCGGGCGTCTGCGAACCCTGCCGCGGTGCACCGGCGCTGCGCAAGGGAGAAGACGGCGCCTCCCGCAAGATGCTCGAGGGTGCCATCTGGTCGGGCGTGCTCGGCCGCCACCGATGAGCCTCCTCCTGCTCGTTTTGGTTCATTTGCAGCTGCAACATGGCCTGCCGCGCGGCCGATTCGGCTCGCCGTGCGCTGTCCGCGTCGGTGGTGAGGCCACCGGCATAAAAGAGCGCCGCCAAGCGGTGCGACAAAGCCTCTTGCGTCCAACCCGTGCGCAACAGCAAGTCTGCATGACTTGCCGGCGCCTGCAGCAGCGAGCGCATCAGCTGCAAATGCCCTTCGTCAAACCAACGCACCGGCAAACGTGGAACCCTGCGCAAGTGGATGGTTTTTTCGCGGTAGCGCCGCGGCAAAACGTCTGCCGTGGTGCGCACCGCATAGGTCCACAAAACCCGGTGCAGAGGCAATCGCATGAACGATGGGGGAATCTCCAAAGCTGTTCGCTGCTGCTCCACCCATTGCGCCTGCTCCAGGTCCACAGGCCTGGCCGGAATCAGCAACCCGGCTTGCCAGCGCTCAAAGTCCACCACCGCCAGCAAACGACCCTCGTGCTGCAATTGCACCACCCCTTGGTGCTGGCCCAAGCGCGCTACGGTCAGCGCACCAAGAGTGAACTGCGCCCGCAACGGACGCAGCCAGGCCTCAAAGCGCTGCAAACGCTGCCTTACGCTGTGTTCGTCAGCGGCATCCACCTCCTCGGCCGACGCGAACCCCTCCGGCAGAGGCAATGCAAACGCCAAAGGACGGTCCACCTCCACCCGATTCAAGGACAGGCGGGCTCCACTGCCGTGCGGGTGGCGGATCAGCACCTCATCGCGACCCAGCACCTCCACCGACGAACCGTTCATCATCCAGGCGTCTGCCATGTGCAGATCGCAGGTTCGCCAACTGGGCCACCCGGCCACCCGGTGCTCGGCCCAGCCGGTCAGGCGCGAATGGGTCTCCGGGTCAAAACCCAGCAAACCCAATCGCAACAACGGTTGTTCCACACCTGCTCCTGAACAGCGCCATGCCGCCACGCACCACGGGCAGTGACCATACCGCCATGAACGGCATGCTAGCCAGAAACTGAAGCGAAATCAGGATAGGCATGCAAGCAACAGTGCGGACTGCACAGATGGCCGCTCTTTTGCATGAAAAAAGCGCCAGTGTCCGCAGCAAAGCTTGGCCAGCCTGCACAAGCGCTCAAACGGCACGCGATCGCGCCACCGCCTGCGACAAGACCGACAGCGCCTCCTGCGAGTCGCTCCAGCCCAGGCAGGCGTCGGTGATGCTCTGGCCATAGGCCAGTTTCTGCACGCTGTCCTTGCCGGGGGTGAACTTCTGTGCACCGGCTTCGATGTGGCTTTCGATCATCACGCCGAAAACGCTGCGCGAGCCACTGGCCATCTGCGCAGCGATGTCTCGGGCCACATCCAGCTGCTTCTCGTGCTGTTTGCTGCTGTTCGCGTGGCTGCAATCGACCATCAGGCGCGGCGCCAGTTTGGCCGCTTCCAGCTCCTTGACGGCAGCACCCACATGGGCAGCGTCGTAATTGGGCGCCTTGCCACCGCGCAGGATGACGTGGCAGTCCTTGTTACCGTTGGTCTGCACAATGGCCACCTGGCCGTTCTTGTGCACGGAGAGGAAGTGGTGGCCGCGCGCCGCGGCCTGGATCGCGTCGGTGGCGATTTTGATGTTGCCATCGGTGCCGTTCTTGAAACCGATGGGCGCCGACAGTCCCGAGGCCAACTCGCGGTGTACCTGGCTTTCGGTGGTGCGCGCCCCAATGGCGCCCCAGGCGATCAGATCGCCGATGTACTGCGGGCTGATCACGTCCAGGAATTCGCTGCCGGCCGGCAAACCCAGGCGGTTGATCTCGATCAGCAGCTGGCGCGCCATGCGCAGACCTTCATCGATGCGGAAGCTCTCGTCCAGGTAGGGATCGTTGATCAGGCCTTTCCAGCCCACCGTGGTGCGCGGCTTTTCAAAATACACCCGCATCACGATCTCCAGGGTGTCGGCGTACTGGTCGCGCAGCGGCTTGAGACGGCGCGCGTAGTCCAGGGCAGCGGCCGGATCGTGGATCGAGCAGGGGCCGATGATGACCAGCAGGCGGTCATCTTTGCCATGCAGGATGTTGTGGATGTTTTTTCGCGTCTGGCCAATGAGGCTTTCCACCGGCGTACCGCCGATCGGGAAAAAGCGGATCAGGTGTTCGGGGGGCGGGAGCACGGTGATGTCCTTGATGCGTTCGTCGTCGGTCTGGCTCGTTCGATCGGTCGGACGGGCATGCCAGGCATCGGGACTGGCGGTGGTGGCTTTGGCGTTCATCAGGGACTCCTCACGGGTTGGACAGTGGACAGGACAAAAAAAACCGCCGGGCTGCGGGCCCGGCGGTTTCGGAAGGATTCGGTAGCTTTGCGCGCTTACACCGTGGCCTCTCGTCCGCCGGGGACAGAGAACCAAAAGTAAAAGCCGAAAAATGGAGCGGAGCGCATCAACATAAGCAAACAATGTAGCACAGACACTGTGACAGGAATCTGACAGCCAATAGCTGGTTCGCGGCGCAGGCCTCAGGCCGTGCCGCCGACCGTCAACCCTTCAATGCGCAGTGTGGGCTGGCCCACACCAACCGGCACGCTCTGACCTTCCTTGCCGCAGGTGCCCACGCCGCTGTCCAGCCGCATGTCGTTGCCGATCATGCTGACCTTCTTGAGGGCCTCCGGGCCGCTGCCGACCAGGGTGGCACCCTTCACCGGGTACTGAATTTTCCCGTTCTCCACCCAGTAAGCCTGGCTGGCCGAAAACACGAACTTGCCGGAGGTGATGTCCACCTGGCCACCCCCGAAGTTGGTGGCGTACAGGCCTTTCTTGATGGATGCCACGATTTCGTCAGGACTTTTATCGCCACTGAGCATGTAGGTGTTGGTCATGCGCGGCATGGGTACATGGGCGTAGCTTTCGCGGCGGCCGTTACCGGTAGGTTTGACGCCCATCAGGCGCGCATTCATGGCATCCTGGATGTAGCCTTTGAGGATGCCGTCCTCGATCAACACATTCTTTTGGGTGGCCTGGCCTTCGTCGTCCACGTTGAGCGAGCCGCGCCGGTCTGCGATGGTGCCGTCGTCGAGCACGGTCACCCCTTTGGCCGCTACCCGCTGTCCAATGCGCCCGGCAAACGCGCTGGAGCCTTTGCGGTTGAAGTCGCCCTCCAGCCCGTGGCCAACCGCTTCGTGCAGCAACACGCCAGGCCAGCCCGGACCGAGTACCACGGTCATCTCTCCCGCAGGCGCAGGCCGAGCCTCCAGGTTCACCAGGGCGGAGCTGACCGCTTCGTCCACATACGACTGCACCATGGCCTCGTCAAAATACGCCAGACCAAAACGCCCGCCGCCGCCCGAACTGCCCACCTCGCGGCGCCCACTCTGCTCGGCAATCACCGTCACCGACAGGCGCACCAGAGGCCGCACGTCGGCGGCCAGGGTGCCGTCGGCACGGGCGATCAACACCACGTCGTGCTCCGCAGCCAGGCCGGCCATGACCTGCACAATCCTCGGGTCTTTGGCTTTGGCGAGTTGCTCCACCTTTTCCAGCAGCGCAATCTTGGCGGCACTGTCCAGCGAGCCGATCGGATCGACACCGGGATACAGCGTGCGCGATTTGGACACCTTGGCGCGGGGCACCCGGACCTTGCGGTGTTGTCCCTGGCCGGCAATGGAGCGCACGGTGTGCGCTGCGTCGAGCAATGAATCCCAGGAAAGGTCGTCGGAATAAGCGAAGGCCGTTTTTTCTCCGCTGACCGCCCGCACGCCCACACCCTGGTCGATGCTGAAGCTGCCGGTTTTGACGATGCCCTCTTCCAGGCTCCAGCCTTCGCTGCGGGAGGTCTGGAAATACAGGTCCGCGTCGTCGGCCCCGTGTGACATGATTTCCCCGAGTGCGCGCTGCAAATGCGAGGGCGTCAGACCAAAGGGATTGAGCAACATGTCCTCTGCAGTGGACAGGCGGGCAAGGGTGGGTTCACGAGCGATCATGCCCCCATTGTAGAAAGACCACCACAAAGCTGCTCACCAGGCCCCCAAAAGCACCGATGCGATGCCGGGAGGAGGACCCGACCCGATGCCGACTCGATCAAGCCAGCTTGTCGGGGCCTTGCCGCAACCAGGTCAACAAAGCTCCATCGTCTTCGAGGGTATAGCCCGCCGCGCTGGCCTGGGCAAATGCCGCCGCCGCATGGGCACCCAGCGGGCCCACGAAACCGGCGGCCGAGGCCGCTTGTACCGCCAGACGGGTGTCTTTTTCCAGCAAGCCCATGTGAGCCCGTGGCTCGGTGTCACCCGCCAGAAGCCGGCGCATGCGGTCGGATCCGATCCAGCTCTGGCCGCTGGAGGCCTCGATCACGTCTAGCGTCTTGGCCAGGTCCAGTCCCAACCGCTGGGCCAGTGCCAGGGCTTCTGCCGCACCCGCGAGGTTGATCCCGGCCAGCAGGTTGTTGACCAGCTTGGTGCGCGCGGCGTCGCCCAG
>DAIOEI010000024.1:0-12916 GCA_036746335.1 Hydrogenophaga sp.
TCTACGATCCCCGGGTGGGGCGCTACACCAGCGCCGACCCGATTGGGCTGGAGGGCGGGTGGAACCGGCCTACACCAGCCGCGTTTGAGATCACAGTTGGTGATCTCAAAGACGCCCACCCATCGGCATCAAGCCGCTGGTTGCACAAACTCAGGATGCGGCTTTGGATCACCGGCTAGAACTTCCTGATCAACACAACTCCCGTGACGATCAGGAACGCGCCAAACACCCTCACATGGTTGATGGCTTTTTCCGGCGCTCCCAAAAAACCGTAGTGATCGATGACCAGCGTGATGAACATTTGCCCGGCAATGATGAGACTGAAGGTCAATGCCACGCCGATTCGGGGAACCAGGAAGATGGTGGACGTCACGAATATGGCGCCCAATATGCCTCCCATCCAAGCCACAGAGGGCGCGTTGCGCGCGTGAAGCAGGTTGCTGATGGGCACGCCGGTGGCGAGCACGTACACCAACAAGGCCAGCGTGCCGACCGCAAAGGAGATCAGGGCCGACAAAATGGGCGCCTCCACAAAACCTGCAAGGCGGTTGTTAATCGCCGCCTGCGTGGGCATCAACATGCCAGCGATCAGGGCCAGAAAGAGCAGCAAATAGGTGTTGAAGGCGTAGGCCATGCTCTGTTCCCTTTGTGTTGTCAATGCATCACCGGGCAAGGGGCTGCTCAAGCCAGAGCAGCGCCAGCCCGAAGGCCATGAACAGCGCGCCCACCATCCGATTCACCGTGACCACCACGTGTGGCCGCTGCAGCAGGTGTTTTGCGCGGGATGCCAGCAGGGCGTAGGCCATCAGCGTGCAAAAAGACAGGGCCATGTAGGTGCTGGTGAGCAGGTAAAACTGAGGCACCAAGGGCGTTGCCCGGCTGATGAACTGGGGGAACAGCGCCGTGAAGAACAGCACTGGCGTGGGGTTGAGCAGGGCCACCAGCAGGGCCTCGGCGTAGAGGTGTTGCGGCCGCCGGGAAATGGGGCGCGCAAGGTGCGCATGCGGGTGCGCGTGCCGGGCCATCGCGGGCCGGGCCCCAGCGCTCAGGCTTCGCCCGCCCACCCACAAAAAATACGCGGCACCCAGGGCTTTGACCCCACCGAAGAGCGCTTCGGAAGACTGAAGCAACAGCCCCAGGCCCAGCATGGCAGCCGCAGACAGGCAGAACACCCCGGTGATGTTGCCCAGAGAAGACCAGACCGCCGCCGGCAGGCCCCAGGTCAGGCCATTGCGCAGCGCCAGCAGCACCGCCGGGCCGGGCGCGGCAATGAACAGCGCCGCGACAGCGGCAAAGGCCAGGGTGGATTCGGGGTTCATGGTGCATCTCAAAGGGTGACGACCCGGCCAGGTCCTTCAGAACCGCCAGCCCGCACCCATGCGCACCAGATTGCGCTTTCCACCCGAGGCGGCTATGCCGCCGTTGAGCGTGACGCGCCCGATCTGGCGCGCCACGGCCACACCAATGGCGGTCTGCCCGCCGTAGGCGGCCACGCCCACGTTGAGCGTGGTCTCGCCCTCGCCCGAAGGCGCCATGGGCACCAGCGCTGCCGCCTGCGCGATGCCTGCAAACGCCTCTTTGCGCAGCGCGCTGACCTGTGCATCGGTGTGCTGGTTGGCCGCCGCCAGGGTCTCGGCGGCGCGCTGGTCGGTGTATTGGTTGGCCGATTGCAGCGTGCGCGCGTCACCCGCGTCGGCATAGCCCTGGGCGGCTCGCAAGGTGCGCGCGTCGCCAGCGTCGGCATAAGCGTTGGCCGAGCCCAGCGTGGCGGCATCGCCGGCCTGCATCTGGTCCAGGTTCACCGCGTCGGTGCCGGCGGTGCCCGCAGCCACGTTCTGCACCCGGTTTCCGCCCATGTCCACGCTCGCGCCCGCGCCCACCCGCAGGCTGTCGTTGACCACGGTGCCGCCATTCAGGGTACTGCCGCCATTGAACACAGCACCGCCATTCAGAGTGCTGCCTCCGTTGACGAGCAAACCGCCCTGGGCGCTGACCTGGCCGCTGAACACGGGCGCATCGGCCATCTGAATCTGAACCTGGTTGCCAGTGACCACCGTGCGGATGTTGCTGCCGCTGTAGCTGCCTGCCGTGGTCGCGCCGCCCACGATGTTGAAGGTCTCGCCCAGCCGGGTGGCGTGGCTGCCGGTATTGCCGCTGAAGGTGATGGGCGTGTCGGCCACTTGGTTAAGCTGGTTGACGTTGACCGCATCAGTGCCGTCGGATCCATTGGCCACGTTCCGCACCCGGTTGCCGCCCATGTCCACCGTGGCGCCGGCCCGCACTGTCAAGTGGTTATCCACCCGCAAACCGCCGTTGGCGGTGACTTCGCCATTGAAAGTCGGGTTGTCCACAACGTCGACTTGCAGGGTATTAGTGGCTGCGTTGTACCGCACATCGGTGTTAACGCCGTTGTTGATGTTCACCGTCTGCCCCGGTGCAATGGTGTCCGTCGCGCTGCCATTGGCCGACAGGCCCCAGCCGGTGCTGGCCTGCGCGGCCACGGCGTCCAGCTGCCGCCGGTTCACCGCCTCGCTAGGCGCCACGCCGTCGGCCAAGTTGTTGATGGCGTTGTTCTGCATGCTCAGTGCGCCGGTGACGGTGGTATGGCCAAACAGCAAGTTCGTGTCTGTGGCGTTTGGAACGCCTTCACGCACCAGCAGACCGCGAGTCTGGTTGCCAGCGGCGTTGAAGAGACCCAAACTGGCCTGATTTTGGAGAATGGTCATTCCACTGACCCTTGGCCCGTCGATGACAGGTCTGACACCCATTTCGATTCGGCCACCTCGAAACTCCGATGTGGTTTGAGTTGTTCCCGCACCCCCTGCATCGAAAGAGTTGGCTTGAATTAAAACCCCACCTGGATTGCTGGCAGGCACACCGATTCCAGCATTGACTTCACGACCACTGATTTCAGTAATTTCTCGAACAGCAGGCCTACCATCGCCAATACTGACAAATCCGTTACCAGACTGAGACCAAGCAGGTGCAGATGTTACTGTAATACTCAGCAATCCAAGTTTTATCAAGTGTTTTATTGAATGCTGTGCGGACGGCCGAATGAATTTGATCGACAGTTGGGTTTTGAGGCGGTATAAGCGGGTCTTCATACAATACTCCTATTGAGGGTTGTCGGTGGAAAATTAATGCCTTGGGTCAATGCGGCGGCCGGGAAAGGTGTTGCACAATGCCAATTTCCACCGCAGAAATGCGGTCGTTCATGGACGGGGCTGGCGGCCAGCGCATGATCCGGCCTGCTGACAGATTCCGCACCCACGAGGCGGCCCGGTGGTACTGGCTGGACGAGGAAGCCGCGCCGAGCACCACCGCTTCTTTGCGGCCCGGGCTGCTGCGGCGCGCCTCAAAGGACTTTTCATACAAAACCGCGAGGTAATAGCTGAAACCACCCAAGCGATTGCCGATCAGGCTGCTCATGGCGTCATCGCCCACGGCGCCCAGTTGGTGGGTATCGGTGCGCCAGACGCCCGGATACAACACCACTTGGCTATGGGTGCCCGAGGTGTCCGGGTATTCGTCGGGTGTATAGCGCTCCCTGGCCGTCAGATTGACCGCAGCACCCTGGCCATTGCTGTCTTTGAATCCCCAGACATTCGGTGATGTGCCGGGCATGGCGTTGCTGTGTTTCACCATGTCGAAATGAATTCGGACTTTGGCCAAACCCGTAGCGCTGGTGGCGTGGGTTTCTATCACCCAGGTGGTCTTGGTGCCCACCGAATTCAGATCTATATCGATATGGGCCGTGGCGTTGAAGAACCACTGGTTGGGCCAACCGATACCGGATCCAACGTAAGCCGGGTTGGCATTGATGTTCAGCTCAAACCGCAAATGCGGTGACGTGGGCAGATTGACGTGCCGGTGCAGGGGTTCGAAGAAGAAGGGTCTGCTGGGCGTGACATCGCCGGTATTGGCCACCCTGCGGCTGTGAAAATAGCCCAGCTCCAATTGTTGGCAGTTGAGGGCACATTGCAAATGCACAGGCCCTGTCGGGTTGCCGTCATCGAGCACTTCAATTTTCTTGACGAGGATTTCGCAGAGGGTAGCCATGCGGGGTCTCCAAAGGCTGGGTGGTGTGGTGGGTACAGGCTTGTCGGGCATCTGGCGCCGCGCCTTGCAGCCCGAAACCCTGTGCCCGCGCCTGTATCTTAAGTACCAAAATATATCCATACAAGTGCTTTTACCTTGTATTTTTTGTTTTGGATACTTTTCATCCCTCAGAATGGGGAGGCATGGCAAAATGGATGCCTCTGATGAGTCCAAAACCACGATGAACACAGTTCCTACGCCCGACTCACAGGCCAGCGCCGCCGCCGAGGTGTCCACCTTCCAGGCCAGTGGTGACGCACCGCTGGTCTTGACCATTGACCGGCGCCTGTCCGAGCCCTACTACGCCCAGCTGGTGCGCCAGATCAAGACGCAGATCGCGCTGGGTAAGCTGCACACGGGCGACAGCCTGCCGTCGGAGCGGGTGCTGGCCGAGCAGCTGGGCATCAGCCGCACGGCGGTCAAGATGGCTTACGAGGCGCTCAAGAGCGAGAGCGCGATGACCGCCCACGGGCGCGCGGGCGTGAAGATTCAGGCCCCAGCGCAAGTGGTGGTGCCTGAGATGGGTCGTCTCAAGGGCTTCACCGAAGAGATGCGCGAGCTGGGCATGAGCGCCTCCACACGCCTGCTGGAGCGCGCCGTGGTGCAAGACCGCACCATCGCCTCGCTGTTTGGCCGCTCATCCACGGCCCGTTTTCTCAAGCTGGTGCGGGTGCGTTATGGCGACGATGTGCCTATGACACGGGAGTGCGCCTGGTACGACCTGACGCTGGCGCCCGAGATGGAGCAGTGGCAGGAGCAGCAATCCACCTACGAGCTGTTGACCCAGCGCTGCGGCGTGCGCCTGGCCCATGCCGAGCAGACCATTGAAGCCATTCTCAGCAGCGACGAGGAGCAGGCCTGCTTTGGGTTTGCCGAGCCGCAGCCCTGCCTGCTACTCAAGCGCAAGACGTATTCGGCGAGCCAGCAGTTGGCCGAGTATGTGGAGGGCACCTTCCGGGGCGATGCTTATGTGTACCGGGTGCGGCTGAGCACCTGAGCCCCGGATACCGCCCAAACCCGCTTCGGTCCAGCGGTTCACCCTCGCCCCCGTTAGCTGCTCAGGTTTTGGGCGAGTACGCGATCTTCATCGCCGCAATCAGGCCTGTGAGCACCACCATGGCGCTGTTGGCCACGATCAGCGGCAAGTCACCCCGCAACCAGCCGTACACCAGCCAAAGCGCCAGGCCCAGCGTGATGATGACGTAGGTCGGCAGCGAGATGCCGCTGACGTCTTTGGTTTTCCAGGTGCGCCAGACTTGGGGCACGAATGACGAGGTGGTCAGGCAGGTGGCCACCAGGCCCAGGAGATCGAGTTGGTCCATGATTTGCTCCGGTGTCAAGGCGGGTCGGCTGGGGCCGGGGAATGGGCGGGGAAAGGGGGCGATGGCGGGGCGGGAATGCGCCGGGGCAAGGCATCCAGCACCCCGCGGCTTGTAGCCATATGTGCACCGCAGGCATTGCCCGCCTGCAGCGCCAGGGCGGCATCTCGCGTGCGCACCCAGACCGAAAGGAAACCACAGGCGAATGCATCGCCGCAGCCCACCGTGTCCACCGCCTGCACCTGGGCGGCGGCTGCCCACAAAGGCGGCTCCCCGCGTCGCCACATCACAGCGCCCTGCGCCCCGAGGGTGACCACCAGCCATTGCCCACCCCAGGGCTGACCCGCCAAAGAGCATTCAGGGCTCTGTCGGAACAAGTCCAGCCATTGCGCGGCGCTGACCAGGGGCTGGCCTTGCCCATCGGGGCGGGTGTCCAGCCCGAGCAAGGCCTGGGCCTCGGTTTCATTGGCCACAATGCCGTCACACAAGGCCCAGAAGGCGCCGTCCATACCCACATAGGGCGACGGGTTCACCACGTTGAACGCTCCGGCCTGACGCCCCAAGCGCAGCGCTTCCTGCACCGCCTCCATGGACAGTTCGAAGGGGCAATAGACGCAGTCCGCACCGCAAATGGCCTGGGCAGCGTGTTCGCGCACATGGCTGGCCGTCAACAAGGCGTTGGCCCCGAGATACACCGCAATGCTGTTCTGCCCGTCGGCGCCGATCAAGCCCACGCCAAAGCCCGACTGCTCGCTCAATGGCAGACAGATGGCCCGATCCAGTGATTCGGCCGCGAGCCGTTGCGCCAGCGCCTGCCCGGCGGCGTCGCGCCCCACTGCAAACAAGGCCGAAACCGACAGACCCAGGCGTTGCAGCCCGATGGCCACATTCAGGCCCTTGCCGCCAGGCTCCACCTGCAGGGCGGTGGCCTCCAGGGTTTCGCCAGCACGCGGCACGCGCGGCACGCTCAGGCAACAGGCCTGCACGTGGTTACCCAGCACAAAAATGCGATCTGAAGTTCCCATGGTTTCCTTGATGGCCCGCCTTGGCGTTTGCGGGCAGTGTGCTGTGAAGCCACGGCGGTGTCCATGGCAAGACCGCTTCAACTCCCTTAATTTGGGGAAACTGGCCCACCATCGCGCCCACCCGAACGAAAGGGGGAACTGGTTTTGAGCGGCCTCATCCCGCGACGCCCAAGTGACACACCCGCCCCCGGTGCTGGTGAAAACGCCCATGGCAAATGCGGGCGGCTGGTTTTCAATCGGGCGGTCGGGCCGCGCTGGCTGGCCTGCATGCCCCTGGAGACCGCTCGCATGACCACACTGCACACACCCGCCCCTGTAAGCGCCCCGCTGCCCGCGCTTTCCCCCGCCATTCGGCGCCAGACCATTGCCGACGCGCTGCACCGCACCGCCCGGCGCCTGCCCGCCAAGACCGCCATTGTCTGCGGCAGCACCACCTGGACCTATGCCGAGTTCGACGCGCTGGTCTCGCGGCTGGCTGCGGGTTTGCACCGGATCGGCGTGGGCGAAGGCGACAAGGTGGCGGTGCTGGCGCGCAATTCGCACGGTTTTGCCGCGCTGCGTTTTGCGCTGGCGCGCCGCGGCGCGGTGCTGGTGCCGATCAATTTCATGCTCAAGGCCGAAGAGGTGGCCTTCATCTTGCGCCATGCCGGCGCGCGCACGCTGGCCACCGACAGCGGCCTGGCCACGCTGGCGCGGGAGGCTTCGGCGCTGGAAACCCAGGTGCAGCAGTTCGTCTGGCTGCCGTCGGAAGACCCGAGCGAGCCTGTCGCTGACATGCACCGCTTCGACGAGCTGGCCGCCTGCAACGACCCGCTGCCCGCCGTGGGCACCCAGAGCCACGACCTGGCGCAGATCGTCTACACCAGCGGCACCGAGGCCATGCCCAAAGGGGCGATGCTGACGCACGACGCGGTGCTCTGGCAGTACGTCAGTTGCGTGATCAACGCCGAGGTCGCCGAGGCCGACCGCACGCTGCACGCCTTACCGCTGTACCACTGCGCGCAGCTCGATGTGTTTTTTGGCCCGGCCATCTACATCGGCAGCAGCAACGTGATCACCGGCAAACCCACGCCCGACCACCTGCTGGCGCTGCTGGAGCAGCACCAGATCACCAGCTTTTTTGCGCCGCCCACGGTCTGGATCGCGCTGCTGCGCTCGCCGCTGTTCGACGCGGGCAAGCTCGCGCACCTGGCCAAGGGCTACTACGGCGCGTCCATCATGCCGGTCGAGGTCTTGAAGGAGCTGGCCACGCGCCTGCCGAAGGTGCGCCTCTGGAACCTGTACGGCCAGACCGAGATCGCGCCGCTGGCGACCATGCTGGCGCCCGAAGACCAGTTGCGCAAACCCGGCTCGTGTGGCAAGGCGGTGATCAACGTGGAGACGCGGGTGGTGGATGACGACATGAACGATGTGGCGGTGGGCGAAGTCGGCGAGATCGTGCACCGCTCGCCGCACCTGATGCTGGGCTACTTCAAAGACCCCGAAAAGACCGCCGCCGCGTTCAGCGGCGACTGGTTCCACAGCGGCGATCTGGCCACCATCGACGCCGAGGGTTACATCACCGTGGTGGACCGCAAGAAGGACATGATCAAGACCGGCGGCGAAAACGTGGCCAGTCGCGAGGTGGAAGAAATGATCTACCGCCTGCCCGCCGTGAGCGAGGTGGCGGTGATCGGCCTGCCGGACCCGAAATGGGTGGAGGCGGTGACGGCGGTGGTGGTGGTCAAGGCCGGGCAGGCGCTGAGCGAGGCCGAGGTGCTGGCGCACTGCCATGAACACATGGCGAGCTTCAAGGTGCCCAAACGGGTCGTCTTCACCGACAGCCTGCCCAAGAACCCCAGCGGCAAGCTGCTCAAGCGGCAACTGCGCCAGCAGCACGCCGCTTGAACCGCCTGGGCGCCCCCGGCGGCAGTGGGGTCAAAACACGGTGGTGACCGCGTCCACCACCCGGTAAGCGTCGTCCACCACCGGCAGCCAGCGCCATTTGTCGAACGTGGTGCAGGGGTGCGAGATGCCGCTGGCCACCGTCTCACCCAGGCGCGGCCACTCGGCAGGCGGCGCCGAGGCGTCAAAACGCAGGTAGGCGTGCTGGTCGTTCAGCGCGTCGATGCGCCAGTGGGCGGGCACCGGCTGCGGCGAACCGCCCTGCTCCGCCGCCTGGGGGTGCGAGCGCCACAGCGGTTGCGGCAGGTCCAGGTCGTAAGACACATCGCGCTTGCCCATGGAGAGCAGCGCCAGGCCCGGCTCGGGCTGGCTCTGCACGCAGGCCAGCAGCTCCAGCGCGGGTTTCAGCGTTTCCTTCAGGTTCAGGCGTTCACCCACGCAGCACAGGTAGCGCGTGTAGCGCTGGTGGTCGTGCGTGAGGTAGCAGCCCGAGCGCAGAACGCCGCGCACCGGGCGGCCCAGTGCGGGCAGCAGGCGCTCGGCCACCAGATCGAAGATGGCCGAGCCGCCAGCGGTGAGAATGATTTCGTCGTGGGCGAACCAGCCTTGGGCGATGGCCTCGCGCGCGGCCGCCTCCACGCGGTCCATCAGGTCTTTGACGGTGGCGCGGTCTTTGGCGTGGTCACAAAAAGCGGTTGTGCCTTCGTAGCACTCGATGCCCGCCAGCCGCAGCACCGGGCTGGCGGCGATGCGCTGCGCGGTCTGCCGCGCTTGGTCGGCGCTGCGGGTGCCGGTGCGCTGACCGGCGATGCCCAGTTCCAGCAGCACCTCAAAACGACCGGTGAATGCCCGGTCGGCCGCCCAGGCTTCGATGGCGTCCACCTGCCCGACCGAGTCCACCAGAAACAGGGAGCGCAGCGCGGGGCGTTCGGCGTGCAGCAGGGCCAGCGCGTCCAGCTCGGCGCGCTGGATCACCTGGTTGGCGATCAGCAGCACCGGCACACCGTGGCGCGCACCCACCGCCGCCTGGAACACGGTGGCAAAGCTGATGCCCCAGGCCCCGGCGTCCAGCTGCATCTGCCACAGCTCGGGCGACATGCTGGTTTTGCCGTGCGGCGCCAGGTGCAGGCCGCGCTGCCCGCAGAAGTCGCGCATCCAGTGCAGGTTGTGTTGCAGGGCATTTTGTTTGAGCACGGCCAGCGGCAGGGCCAGGTCGCCGCGCAGCAGGTGCCAGCCCTGGGCCGGTATCTGTTCGCGCGAGAGCGGCTCACCCGCAGCGGGAAAGCCCTTGAGGTGATTGCTGTAGCAAAACATGCGCTGGAGTTTATGCCTTGCCGCGCACGGTGCTGGCCTGCCAGACGGCGCCCGGGCCTGGCGGATTCAGCCGAGGTTGTCGGCCCAGGCCAAAGCCTCCAGATGGGCCATGTTGATCTCATGACCCGAGAACGGGAGGCGGGCAAAGACCTCGGAAAAGGCTTTTTCGTCGTCCGACTCACAAGCCACCACCAGGGACAGCATGTCGCCAAATTTTCCGCTTCGCTCCAGCAAAGCCGCGCGAACTTGCGCATCCAGCTCCAGGCTCTCGAGCAAACTGCCCATGGGCATGCCAAACATCCGGTCCAGAAGCGACAACATACCCACCAGAAATGCGGTACCCGGGTCTTCGTTCGAGAGCTTGTTCTGCGCCAGCAGCTCCATCATGCGACCGCGCACCGCCGCCGACGCGCCCAGCAGGCTGCTGCTGCCGTGGCTGGACAGCACCATCAGCATGGCCGACCAGCGACCGAGCTTTTCGTAGCCCATCAACTGCACCGCCTGGCGCAACGACGTCACCGGTTGCTTCAGACCCATGGCCGCCGAGTTGATGATGCGCAAAAGGCTCACACCGAGCACAGCATCCTTTTTGAGCAACAGCTCCACGGCATCCAGCGGCGCCTCCTGGCGCACCATGTTGAACAACTTGAGCGCGGCCGATTCGCTGGGCGACATGACCCGAGGTTGCACCACTTCAGGCACCGAAAACCACGCCCCCTGGAACCGCTCCACGCCCAAAGACTGGAACAGTGCAAACTGCTCAGCGCTTGATATGTTGTGGGCCACCACCTTCGCGCCGGTACGAGACTGGATGGCAGCCATCAATGGCCTGAGATTGGGCTGCGTTGACGGACTCAACTCCAGCTGTACAAAGTTCGCAAAGGGTTGCCAGGGCTTGTACAACGGCGCCACCACACTGTGGTTGAAAGACAGCCTGAAGCCCCGCTCCCTCAAGCGTTGCAATGAAACGGCAATCTCGGCAATCTGCTCTGGCGCATGACCGGGCACGGCGGGCACTTCCACCACCGTCTTGGCCGGGTCGATGAAATCCCAATGAGGCCCCTCCAGGGCTTTGTGCACGCTGTTGATGAACAGGTCGCACTTGGAGGTGGCAAACGGCACCCCACTCTCCACCAAGGATTGCAAGGCAAAAGGCGCATGGCTGGAAGCCGCGTCACCCGCCACCGAATGAACCCGGTTGAACAGCTCGTAGGCCACGACCGTGCGCTGGGCATCCACGATGGGTTGGCGGGCAATCGACACCTCGTCTGTCGATTCGTTGGGCGCATCAGGGGAGATGGTCTGCATGTGCTGAGGTACAAAAGGACGAAATGAAGGGACATGCACAAAGCCTGCCCACCACTGAAGCTGATCTTCCACAGGTTCCCGTCACACCCATATCTGACCCGTAGAGACCAGCGCGATCTCAAACTCGAAGCAGCGCTTTCGGATTCCTAAATTGTAACAAACGCATGCATTTTTGAGTATGGCACAGGGCTGACGCACTTCTGCAGATCGGGCAAACACGTGATCGCCGAAAGGGGATATGGTGAACAAAGGAAATTCAGGCAAACCTTTTTTGCACCAAATTGGCGCATTGATTTTTTAAACAATCGTTATTGACAAACTTGCAGTCATTCGGCTTCAGGTTTGCCAACTCAGTCCGATACGGGTATGCAAAGGGTCGATGCTTCACCGCTGAAGGAAAGCAATTTGTCCCACCCACTTGGATATTTCTGGAGCAGTTGTGAAACAACCGATGCGCGTTCGAACCCAGTTGGCACTGTTGTGTGCCGCCTTTGTGCTCATGTTGGTCGCGATCGGGGGCATGGGTCTCTGGCGGTCCGTCCAGCAAAGCGCGTCCATGCAATCGCTGCACCTCGACCGGGTGATTCCGCTCAAGCAGATCAAGCTGGTTTCGGACATGTACGCCGTCAACATGGTGGACACCGCCCACAAATTCGCCGACGGCACCTTCAGCCCGGCCTAAGCCGCGCAGGCCCTGCAGCAAGCCCAGCAGACCATCGCCACCGAATGGACGGCCTACCTGTCCACCTACCTGGTGCCCGAAGAAGTCCGGCTGGTGGAGAAACTCAAACCCTTGATGGCCGCTGCCGACGCGACCATACCTGGGCTGATGCGCCAGTTTGCCGAGAACGACCGCGAGGGCGTGGCCGCCTTCACGGCCCAGACCATGTACCCGGTGTTTGACCCCATGCAAGGGGTGATTGGCGAGCTGATGGCGCTCCAGCTCGAAGTCTCGCGCCAGATGCACGAGGCCTCGCAGGCGGGTGTGCAAACGCTGGTGATGACCATGGCGGCGGCCACCCTGGGCGCCATCACACTGGGCGGCCTGATCTCGATCTGGATCACCTGGCGCCTGACCCACCAGCTCGGCGCCGAGCCTCACGAGGTCCGCCAGGTGGCCGAAGCGGTCGCCCATGGTGACCTGACGCAGGTGATCGTGGTGCGACCGGGGCATGACAGCAGCGTGATGGCCGCCATGAAACGCCTGAACGACCACCTCTTCGAGGTCGTCACCGAGGTGCGCCACAACGCCGAAAGCGTGTCCACCGCCAGCCGCGAGATCGCGCAGGGCAACCACGACCTGAGCCATCGTTCGGAAGAACAGGCCAGCTCGCTGCAGCAGACCGCCGCCTCCATGGAGCAGATGGCGGCCACCGTGAAACACAATGCCGACCATGCCGGGCTGGCCAGCCAGCTAGCGCAGTCGGCCACCTCCGACGTTCAGGCCGGTGGCGACGCGGTGAACCAGGTGATCAAGAGCATGCAGGCCATCGATGCCGCCTCCAGCCGCATCACCGACATCGTGGGTGTGATCGACGGCATTGCGTTCCAGACCAACATCCTGGCGCTCAACGCCGCCGTGGAGGCTGCACGCGCTGGCGAGCAGGGTCGCGGCTTTGCAGTGGTGGCCGGCGAGGTGCGCCTGCTGGCCCAGCGCAGCGCCACCGCCGCCAAAGAAGTCCGCCAGCTCATCCACAGCAGCCACAACGAAGTGGAACTGGGCACCGGGCTGGCCTCGCGGGCCGGGGAGACCGTGCTGCACTCGGTTGGCGCGATTCAGCGCCTGAGCCAGCTGGTGGTGGAGATCAGCACCGCGACCCGAGAGCAGAACGACGGGCTGGACCAGATCTCGGTGGCGGTGAGTCACATGGATCAGACCACCCAGCAGAATGCGGCCCTGGTGGAGCAAAGCGCTGCCGCTGCCGCCAGCCTGAACTCACAGGCCGAGCGGCTGGTGCAATCGGT
>DAIOEI010000025.1:0-12859 GCA_036746335.1 Hydrogenophaga sp.
ATCGAGACCGAGGGCACCTACCCGCTGCCCGAGGCGCAGGTGGACCGCTTCATGATGAAGGTCTTGGTGGATTACCCGACCGACGAGGAAGAGGTGGTGATCGTGGAGCGGGTGACCGGCCCGGCGGTGCAGGTGCAGGCGGTGGCCACCACCGATCAGCTCGCCGTGCTGCAGGCGCAGTGCCGCCAGGTGTATGTGGACCCTTCGCTGGTGCAGTACGCGGTCAGGCTGGTGTCCGCCACGCGCACGCCCGAGAAGCACGGCCTCAAAGACACCGCAAGGCTGATCACCTATGGCGCCAGCCCGCGCGCCACCATTGGTCTGGTAGAGGGCGCCCGGGCGCTGGCGCTGCTGCGCGGGCGCAGCTATGCGCTGCCCGAAGACATGGTGGATTTGGTGCCCGATGTGCTCCGGCACCGCGTGGTGCTGTCTTACGAAGGTCTGTCCGAAGGGCTGGACAGCGATGCCTTGGTGGCGCGCATCATGAAAGCGGTAGCGCCACCGGCCAAGCCGCTGGAGCATGAAAAGAGGGCGGCCTGAACTAGGCACCACGATGTTGCTCAATCTGTTCAAGCGAAAACCCCCGGCAGAGCCGCCTGCTGAGGCCATTGCGCCGCCCGGGGGCGAGGCGGCTGCTTGGTTACGGGAGCTGGAGTGGACCGTGATCCGTCGGCTCGATGGCCTGTTGCAGGGTGACTACCGTACCCTCATGCGCGGCACCGGACTGGACCTGGCGGATCTGCGGGAGTACCAGGTGCACGACGATGTCCGCCATATCGACTGGAACGTCACTGCCCGGCTGCAGCAGCCGCATGTACGCGTGTTCACCGAAGACCGTGAAATGGCCGCCTGGTTTCTGCTGGACCTCAGTCCCTCGGTGGATTTCGGCTCGGGTGATCAGCGCAAGAGCGATGTGCTGACGGGTTTTGTGGCGGTGATCGCGCGGCTGATCAGCCGACACGGCAACCGCGTAGGCGCCGTGCTTTACGGCGCTGGTGGCTCGGGCCAGGTGGACGGTGTGCTGCCCGCGCGCGGCGGGCGCACGCAAGTTTTGCAACTCATGCAACGCATGCGCTGGGCAGCCGCTGGCGCAAAGCCCGCCACAAGCCGACCTGCCAGCGCAATGTCTGGATCAACCCGTCTGGCCGACCTGTTGCACATGGCTGCCCACACGGTGCGCCAGCGCTGCACCGTGTTGGTGGTCTCAGACTTCATCAGCGAACCTGGCTGGGAGAAGCCGCTGGGGGAGCTGGCAAGGCGTCACGACGTGGTGGTGGTGCGCCTGCTGGATCCGCTGGAGCTTCAACTGCCCAACCTGGGCTTGGTCACGGTGCGCGATGCGGAGACCGGAGAGCAATTGCGGGTGGACCTGAGCGACGCGGCTTTGCGCCAGCGCTTTGCCCGGCTCGCGGCCCAACGCGAAGCGCAATTGAGAGAGACGCTGGTGCGGGTCGGGGTGGATGCGCTGGAGTTGGCCACCGATGATGACCTGACCGACGCGGTGATGCGTTTTCTGATGCTGCGCAAGCGGCGCTCCCTCGGGCGGGGTGCGCCCCAGATCTCTCAAACCACAACTGCCGCCGCCTTGGGAGCTTCCGGATGAACTTGTCCAACTTTCCCGTTCAGTTTTTGTGGCCTCAGTTTTTGTGGAGCCTGCTGGTCTTGCCGCTGTTGCTGTTGCTGTACCTGTGGCTGATGCGGCGGCGCCAGAAACATGCGCTGCAACTGGGCAGCCTGGGGCTGCTCAAGCAGGCCATGGGCAAGCGCACAGGCTGGCGGCGCCATGTGCCGCCAGCGCTGCTGCTGTTGTCGCTGGCCACCTTGCTGCTGGCCTCCGCGAGGCCCATGGCCACGCTGATTCTGCCGTCCTCCCAACAGACCATCATGCTGGCCATGGATGTTTCGGGCAGCATGCGCGCCACCGATGTGGAGCCCAACCGGCTTGTGGCTTCGCAGAACGCGGCCAAGGCCTTTCTCGCCGAGCTGCCGCGCCAGGTGAAGGTGGGCATCGTGGCCTTTGCCGGCTCGGCACAGGTGGTTCAACCGCCCACGCTCAGCCGCGAGGATCTGGTCGTAGCCATCGACAAGTTCCATCTTCAGCGGGCCACTGCCATCGGCAGCGCCATTGTGGTGGCATTGGCCGAGCTGTTTCCTGGCCAGGGTATTGACCTGGCGGCCATGACCTTTGGGCGTGGCCAAAATGACCCTTTTGCACCGCGCGGCCGCGCGATCGACTCTCCTGCTGCCGAGGTCAGGCCCCCTGAACCGGTGCCACCGGGCTCGTACACCTCGGCCGCCATCATTTTGCTGACAGACGGGCAGCGCACCACCGGCGTGGATCCGGCAGAGGCCGCCCAAATGGCAGCAGACCGGGGTGTGCGGGTATACACCGTGGGAGTAGGCACGGTCGAGGGTGAGGTGATCGGCTTCGAGGGTTGGTCCATGCGGGTTCGGCTAGATGAAGACACCCTCAAGGATGTGGCCAGGACCACCCAGGGTGAGTACTACTACGCGGGCACCGCGGAGAACCTCAAACAGGTTTATGAAACCTTGAGCACCCGCTTGACGGTAGAAAAGAAGGAGACCGAGGTCTCGGGTCTACTGGCTCTTTTCGCGGCCACTTTGATGCTTCTTGCAGCAGGTTTGTCGCTCTTCTGGTTCCAGCGCGTGGTCTGACTCCCATGGCCGCCTTCGGCCCAGCCAGCGCTGCGCGATCTTTGTCTGCGCTGCGTCAAAAAAGCCCCTTTGGCCGACGGGCACAATGCACCAATGAACACCCATGTGTTGATCGCTGGCGGCGGTATAGGCGGCTTGGCCACTGGCTTGGCGTTGGCGCGTGCAGGCGCCACTGTGGACCTGATGGAGCAGGCCAGCGCACTAGGCGAGGTGGGCGCGGGCTTGCAGCTGGGCCCCAATGCGGTGCGGGTTCTGAACGAATGGGGTTTGATCGACCAGCTCCATGCGCGGGCTGCTTTCCCTGACGAACTACAGGTGCGGGACGCCCATGATGCCTCTCGCCTGGGCCATCTGCGCCTGGGCGCCATGATCCGGGCACGCTATGGCCAGCCTTATGCCACTTTGCACCGGGCCGATTTGCACGGTTTGTTGTTGGAGGCGGTGCAGGCACACGACAGCGTGCGCCTGCAACTGGGCGCTCGGGTGGCCTCTTTTGAGCAGACGCCTGCATCTGTACGGGTGGTCTGTGAAGACGAGTCGGTTTTTCAGGGTGCAGCCTTGATCGGCGCCGACGGACTTTGGAGCAGGGTTCGCGCCCAACTGCTGGGCAAACAGGCGGTGCGTGTGAGCGGGCACCTGGCCTATCGGGGTATGGTTCGCGCCGAACGGCTGCCAGCGCGCTTGAGCATGTCCCGGGTGACGGTGTGGCTGGGCCCGCGGTTGCATGTGGTGCATTACCCGGTCAAATGTGGCAATTGGTTCAACGTGGTGGCGGTGGTGCACGGCACGCTGGGGCAGGGACACGGTGGCCCGCCGGGCAGCGATCCGCAGAGCTGGAGCCACGACGCACGCAGTGCCGACCTGAGGCGCGCGCTCGGCCCGATCTGCAGCGAACTGACAGAAATGCTCAATGCGGTGGAGGACTGGAAGCTCTGGGCACTGAACGACCGGCCGGCGTTGGCCAGCGCGCAGGAACATGCCCAGGGCCGGGTGGCGCTGCTGGGTGATGCTGCGCATCCGCTACGCCCCTACCTGGCCCAGGGTGCTGCCATGGCCATTGAAGATGCCTGGACGCTGGGGCGCCTGCTGGATACCCAGCCGGTGGCCGACAAGCCACACTGGCCCGATCTCTTGGCCCGGTATGCCCAGACCCGCTGGCAGCGCAACGCCCGTGTGCAGCGGCGCTCCGAGCGCAATGGCACGGTTTTTCACGCCAGCGGTTTGCTGCGCTGGGGGCGCAATATGGCCATGGCCCTGCGGGGCGAGGCGCTGCTGGACAACCCCTGGTTGTACAGCGGCCCACCGGGCCCGTCTTGACGCCTCTGAGAGCCTGAGCAGCTCCCTGCGGACTGGCTCTGGGCCGTGTGGGCGGCCACTGCTTCACCGCTCCACAGCTCTCTGCATACGGTTGTCAGCGGTGGCTGCGCCGAAGCTGCTAACCTGATCGCCCGATTTCATTTCGTTTTTTGGAGTGATCCATGCGCCCCGTTCAACGCCGATCTTTTATCACCACCGCTGCGGCGCTGGCCTGTGCTGGCGGCCCGGTATTTGCCCAGCCGGCCTGGCCCCGACAGGCAGTAAAGCTCGTGGTGGGTTTTCCGGCAGGCTCTTCGCCCGACCTGATGGCGCGCACGCTGGCCGAGCCGCTTTCGCAGGCTCTGGGCCAGCCGGTGGTGGTAGACAACCGCGCCGGGGCGGGGGGCAACATTGCGGCCGACTTTGTGGCGCGCGCCAGCGATGACCATACCCTGGGGCTCATGATCAACGGCAACCTGACCATCGCCAAGATATTGAATCCGGTCGTGCCCTACGACCCCTTGACCGACTTGCAGCCGGTGTCGCTGCTGGCGGTGGCGCCGCTGGTGCTGAGTGTGCCAGCGCAGACGACGGGTGACCTGACGGCTTTTCTGGCCGATGCACGGGCGCGGGGCGATGCCTTGAATTACGGTACACCCGGCGTGGGCACGGTGGCACATCTGGGCATGGAACTGCTCAAGTCGCGTGCCGGCCTGTCGCCGGTACATGTGCCTTATCCAGGCAATCCTCAGGTCATCACCGGACTGATCAGCGGGCAGGTGCAGATGGCGCTGCTGCCTCCCGGTCTGGCGATGGCGCAGGTGCGCGGCGGCAAACTGCGGGCCATGGGCGTGACGTCGGCCGGGCGCAGCAGCGTGGTGCCCGAAGTGCCTAGCCTGAGCGAGTCGGGCGTTTCGGGTTTACAACTGGAAATCTGGAACGCGGTCGCGGCGCCCAACAGCCTGCCCAAGGTGCATGTCCAACGCCTGGCCAGCATGCTGGCCGAGATCGTGCGTCGGCCCGAGGTTCGCGCCAAAATTCTGGCGCAGGGCTGGCAGGTCACAGGCACTTCACCCGAAGGTCTGGCCCGCCGCATGCGCGCCGACACGGCAGCGATGTCCGATGTGATCCGTCGGCTGAACCTCAAGCCTTGAGGGCTTTGTACGGCCGCCCTGCCGTGTGGTCTGGCTGGGGGTCCGTCAGGGCAGCGCGGCCAGAAATGTCAGCACCGCTGCCGTCAGGGTCTCGGGTTGATCGCGGTGCGGACTGTGCCCGCAGTCCGGCAGTTCCAGCAGTTGTGCCTGCGGTGCCGCCTGCTGCACGGCCTCGATCTGGGCGCGCGTGCCGTATTCGTCTTGGGCGCCCTGCAGGGCCAGCAACGGTGTGGTGATCCGGGTGCAGGCTGTGCGGATGTCAAAGCGCGCGAAAGCCGGGCTCAGCCAGACATCGTTCCATTGCCAGAACGCGTTGTCCACATCCTGGTGGTACTTCGCCAAGCGTTGGCGCAGGCCGGGCGGTTTGCCGACCGCACCATCGGGCGGGCTGGCCTGGTAAGCCTGACGAGCGGCCCGAATGGCTTCAATGGCCACCGGCTCCACAAACAGGTGCGGCGCCATCGCCACGCAGCCACTGAGCCGGTGTTCGCTGGCGTGCAGCAAGCCGATGGTGGCGCCATCGGAGTGACCGATCAGGATCGGCGCCGGGCCTGTGCCGGGCAAACCCCAGGCCTTGAGCAGCACGGGCAGCACCTCTAGCGCTTCGCGGTGCATGTAGTCGGGTTCGTGGCGACCAATGTGCCAGGCGTCATCCATACGCGAGGGGCCACGGACATCGGCCACCGGATCGGAAAGACCATCGCCCCGGCGCGAATACACCCATACGGTCCGTCCGGACAATCGGCCGAGAATCTCTGGCCAAAACTGCCCGCGCTGGCGCCACATGGCCACGCTGCCCAGGCCTTCGTGCAGGAACACCAGTGGCGCCCGCGCCGAGTCGCCTGGCAAATGCAAGGCCTCCAGCGCGATGCCGTTGACCAGCGTCATGGTGGTGATCTGATTCATGCAAACCCGTTATTCTTAGCGGTATGAAATTGATTCTGGATGCATTCTGGCGGGCCACGGTCTACTGCCTGCACCCCAAGGTGGTGGGGCTTTCCCTGCTGCCGCTGGTGCTGATGGTCGCACTCTCGCTGGGCCTGGGGTATTTTTTCTGGGAATCGGCCGTCGCTTGGGTGACCAGCTGGCTGGCTTCCTTTGGCTGGGTGGTTGGCTTCAAGGGGTGGCTGGAAAATGCCGGCATGGGGGCTGTTGGTGCGGTGCTGGCGCCTTTGATGCTGCTGGCGGTGGCATCCCCGCTGATTTTGATGTTGTGCCTGATGCTGGTAGCGCTGTTCATGACACCGGCCATCATCACGCTGGTGAGCGAGCGGCGCTTTGCCGGGTTGGAGAAGCGGCGGGGCGGATCTCTGATCAGCAGCGCCATCTGGTCACTCGGTTCGCTGATCGCGGCCTCGCTTGCGCTGCTGCTGTCGGTTCCGTTGTGGCTGATACCCCCCTTGGTGCTGATCCTGCCTCCCTTTATTTGGGGCTGGTTGACCTACCGCGTGTTCGCGTTCGATGCGCTGGCCGAGCACGCGAGTGTCGAGGAGCGCAAGGCCTTGTTGCGCCAACACCGCGCTCCCTTGCTGTTGATGGGCGTGGTCAGCGGCTACCTCGGCGCAGCGCCCACGCTGCTGTGGGCCTCGGGCGCGATGATGATCGCGCTCGCACCGCTACTGATCCCGCTGGCGATCTGGATCTACACCCTGGTGTTTGCCTTTGCCTCCTTGTGGTTCACCCACTACGCCCTGGCGGCCCTGGAGCAGCTGCGCGCGGCCAACGAAGGCGAGGTGCTGGATCGCCTGGCGCCCGGCCCCTCGGAGCCGCCAGCGCCCTCCCGTTCTCCAACCCTTCCTGTACTGGAGGCCGACGCGCCGCCGGCCCGTCCAGCGCTGCCAGCTGCTGCGCCGTCCGCTTCCTGAGCCCCGCCATGTCTCTGCCCCTGAACCCCACCCCGGCCTTCGGCCTGATCATCATCGGCGATGAAATCCTCTCCGGCAAACGCGCCGACAAACACCTGCCCAAGGTGATCGAGTTGCTGCAGGAGCGTGGTCTGTCACTGGCCTGGGCTCAATGTGTCGGCGACGAGCGCTCCCGCATCACCGCCACCCTGCGCCAGGCCTTTGCTTCGGGGGACGTGGTGTTTTCCTGCGGCGGTATCGGCGCCACGCCAGATGACCACACCCGGCAGTGCGCGGCCCAGGCGCTGGGCACCGATCTGGTGCTGCACCCACAGGCGCGCGAGCTGATCGTGCAGCGCATGCGCGATCTGGCGGCAGAGCGCGGGGAAGTCTTCCATCCTGAGCATCCGGACAACGTGCACCGGCTCAACATGGGCGTGTTTCCGGTGGGAGCGCGCATCATTGACAACCCCTACAACAAGATACCCGGTTTCAGCTGCGACGGCCCTGGCGGCGGGACGGTGCATTTTGTGCCGGGTTTTCCGGTCATGGCCTGGCCGATGATGGAGCATCTGCTGGACACGGTGTACGCACCCTTGCATGCACAAGGCGCCTGGCAGGAGCGCTCGGTGGTGGTCATGGGCGCCATGGAGGCTGCGCTTACGCCCTTGATGCTGGCCCTGGAGAAGGAGCACCCCGTCAAGGTGTTCAGCCTGCCCAGTGTGGACCACCCGATTTATGGCCGCCATATTGAGTTGGGCGTCAAGGGCCGACCGGAAGCGGTGGCACCCGCGTTTGCTGGTCTGCTGGCCGGCCTGCAAGGCCATGGAGCACAACTTGGCCCCGAATTGGTGCGTTGAAGTGCTGCACTTGTATGGTGCACCCCCATAATTGCATGTATATGGTGCATTTATGGGGGCAGTGTTGAACTGCAGCGGGTTGATCTGAGGCACGGTCCGCTATTGGGGGCTGCGCCTGAACCGCTGTGGTGCAGGCGCTGGTTCATAATCATCCACAGCATGCGCCTCGCACCCCTGCTTGTGGCAAGCGCAGTCCTTCGGGTGGCACAAAAGCTGCTTGGTTTGTGTGTCCACCGATTTTTCAACACCCAGCAATAGGAGCTTTTTGATGGCCAAGACCGTCGCAGACGTCATGAACCTGGTGAAAGAAAACGACGTCAAGTTCATTGACTTCCGTTTTACCGATACCCGCGGCAAGTGGCAGCACATATCGATCCCGGTCTCCCAGTTCAACGAAGACAAGTTTGAAGAAGGCCAGGCTTTCGACGGCTCGTCCATCGCAGGCTGGAAAGGTATCGAAGCATCCGACATGTTGCTCATGCCCGATGCCAACACCGCCTTTGTGGACCCCTTCGTCGAAGAGTCCACCCTGGTGCTGGTGTGTGACGTGATCGAGCCCACGGACGGCAAGGCCTATGAGCGCGATCCGCGCTCCATCGCCAAGCGTGCCGAGACCTACCTCAAGGCGTCCGGTCTGGGCGATGTGGCCTACTTTGGCCCGGAACCCGAGTTCTTCTTGTTTGATGAAGTGCGCTGGAGCAACGAACCCGGTCACAGCTTCTATCAGATCGAGGAATATGAAGCGCCGTGGAACAGCGGCTCCAAGCTCGAAGGCGGTAACCGTGGTCACCGTCCGCGCGTCAAAGGGGGATATTTCCCAGTGCCGCCGGTGGACAGCACCATGGACATGCGCAACGAGATGTGCCAGATCCTGGAAGCCGTCGGCATTCCGGTGGAAGTGCACCACCACGAAGTGGCTGGCGCAGGCCAGTGCGAAATCGGCACCAAGTTCTCAACCCTGGTCGAGCGCGCCGACTGGACCTTGCTGCAGAAATACGTGGTGCAAAACGTGGCCAATGCCTACGGCAAAACCGCCACCTTCATGCCCAAGCCTTACCACGGTGACAACGGCTCGGGCATGCACGTGCACCAGTCCATCTGGAAAGACGGCAAAAACCTGTTTGCTGGCAATGGCTACGCCGGGCTGTCGGAGTTCGCCTTGTTCTACATCGGCGGCATCATCAAGCACGCCCGTGCCCTGAATGCGATCACCAACCCCGGTACCAACAGCTACAAGCGCCTGGTCCCGCACTTTGAAGCCCCGGTGAAGCTGGCCTATTCGGCCAAGAACCGCTCGGCCTCGATCCGCATCCCCAACGTGGCATCCGATAAGGCCCGCCGCGTGGAAGCCCGCTTCCCCGACCCGTTGTGCAACCCCTACCTGGGCTTTGCCGCCTTGCTGATGGCTGGCCTGGACGGCGTGGAGAACAAGATCCACCCCGGTGAAGCCGCCACCAAGGACCTCTACCACCTGCCACCGGAAGAGGATAAGCTGGTCCCCACCGTGTGTGCCAGCCTGGACGAAGCCCTGGCCCACCTGGACAAAGACCGTGCCTTCCTCACCAAGGCTGGCGTGTTCACCGACGCCTGGATCGACGCCTACATCGACCTGAAGATGGGTGAAGTGACCCGCTCGCGCGTGGAAGTTTCGCCGGTCGAGTTCGACATGTACTACAGCTTGTGATCGGCTGCAGGCGAGCGGGTCCGGCCGGCTCTCCTGCACATGATCAGGTTTCGAGAAAAAGGACGGTCTACCGTCCTTTTTTCATGGGGCGTCGGTCTGTTGCAGCAGACGCCTGCGCTGCCCGCATCTGGCAACCGAGTGGAACATATGGGTCTGTTTTCGGTCATACTGATGCCATGCTGTTTTGCACCACCTTGTTTGTTGAAAAAAGGCTTGCCTTGCCCACGCCTTTGTTGTTGGGGGCTGCTCTGTTGTGGGGCGCTGCGCCCGCACAAGCGCAAGACCAAATCTACCGATGCGGCAACGAATACACCAACAATGCGGAGGTCGCCAAGAGCAGGGGCTGCAAGCCCATTGAAGGTGGCAATATCACCATCATCCAGGGTCCGCAGCCGCGTGCAACCCCTCCGCGAGCCAGCACGCCCAGGGCGAGCGCTGTCCGCAACGACTCCGCCGAGCAGCGCTCGCGCGACAGCGATGCCCGCCAGATTCTTCAAAATGAGCTGCGCCGCGCTGAAGAGCGCTTGGCTCAGGCGCGCGAGGCCTATGCCAACGGCGAACCAGAAAAGGAAGGCATTGAGGGCCGTAACCACCAGCGTTATCTGGACCGTGTGCAAGGCCTGAAGGCGGCGCTGGATCGGGCGCAATCCGATGTCGACAGCATCCGCAACGAGCTCGCGCGCTTTGGTGGGCCGCAGGGCGGGAATACGGTTTCACCCTCTGGTGGCGCCTCGGGTTCGCGTGCCGCACAATAGGCAGCTTGAAAGCCAACACCCGCTCCAAAACTTCGCAGACCGCCCCAGCGCCCGCCCGCTCGCAGCCTCAGAACGCTGCAATGAACGGGCGTTTCCATTCACTGGATCTGCTCGCCACACTGGTGGCGGTGGTCGCTTCTGATGGCTCGGTGCTGTACGCCAACGCTGCGCTGGAAGATGCACTGGGCATTTCACGCCGCAGTATCACCGGGGCCTTGCTGCAAGACTGCTTCACCGAACCCTCCCTGCTGCAAAGCGCGCTGCACGGTGCCAGTGGCAACGAGTTTGCGGCATTGCGTTACGACGCCTGGCTCAAGCGCCTGGCGCACGAGGCGCTGCCGGTGCATGTGGTGGTCGCGCAAACCGAGGTCAGTGGCGAGGTGATTGTGGAGCTGTTGCCGCTGGAGCAGCAGACCCGCCAGGAGCGCGAAGAGCGCCTGCTGGACCAGGCGCAGGCCAACAAGGAGTTGATCCGCAATCTCGCCCATGAAATCAAGAACCCGCTGGGCGGCATTCGCGGCGCGGCGCAGTTGCTCGAACTGGAGCTCGATAACAAACAACTCACCGAGTACACCCAGGTCATCATCCACGAGGCCGATCGCCTGCAATCGCTGGTGGACCGCTTGCTCGCACCGCACCGGCGCCCGCATGTGGTGGGCGATGTGAACATCCATGAGGTGTGCGAGCGGGTGCGCTCGCTGATCGTGGCCGAGTTCCCCAAAGGCTTGAAGGTAGAGCGCGACTACGACACCTCGATTCCCGAATTCCGGGGCGACCGCGAACAACTGATCCAGGCGGTTCTCAACATCGCGCACAACGCGGCGCAGGCTCTCGCCGAGCGGATTGCGGCAGGCGATGGCCACATCACACTGCGCACCCGCGTCAGCCGCCAGGTCACTTTCGGCAAGCAGCGTTACCGGTTGGCACTGGAATTGCATGTGATCGACAACGGGCCTGGGGTACCCGACTCGATCAAAGACCGCATTTTTTTCCCGCTGGTGTCAGGGCGCGATGGAGGTTCCGGACTGGGGTTGACCTTGGCCCAAACCTTCGTTCAACAACACCACGGTCTGATCGAGTGTGAAAGTGCCCCAGGCCATACGGACTTCAAACTGCTGATTCCGTTGCCGTGAAATCCGAACCACCGAACCGGGCCCGAACAGCGGGCTGAAACAAGGGGACTGCGCACATGAAGCCGATCTGGATAGTGGATGACGATCAATCGATCCGCTTCGTGCTGGAGAAAGCTTTGCTCCGGGAGAATCTGCCCACGCGCAGTTTCACCAATCCGCAAGAAGTGCTCAAGGCACTGACCGAGACCAGCGAGGCCGAGGGCCCGCAAATTCTGGTGAGCGATATCCGCATGCCCGGCGGCTCGGGTCTGGACCTGCTGGAAAAGGTCAAGGAGAAGCTGCCCGGCCTGCCGGTCATCATCATGACCGCCTTCTCGGATCTGGACAGCGCTGTATCGGCCTTTCAGGGTGGGGCTTTTGAGTACCTGCCCAAGCCGTTTGACCTGCCCAAGGCGGTGGAACTGATCCACCGCGCGGTTGAAGAAAGCCAGCGTGAGGAAGTGGCCGAGGAGCGCATGAGCACCATGCCCGAAATGCTTGGGCAGGCGCCGGCCATGCAGGATGTGTTCCGTGCCATCGGGCGCCTCTCGCAAAGCCATGTCACGGTGCTGATCACCGGTGAGTCGGGCTCGGGCAAGGAGCTGGTGGCCAGGGCCTTGCACAAGCACTCGCCGCGCTCGGGCGGCCCTTTTGTGGCCATCAACACCGCCGCCATTCCGAAAGATCTGCTGGAGAGTGAGCTGTTTGGCCATGAGCGCGGGGCCTTCACCGGCGCCCAGACCATGCGCCGCGGCCGCTTCGAGCAGGCGGAGGGTGGCACGCTGTTTCTCGACGAAATCGGCGACATGCCTTTTGATCTGCAGACGCGTCTGTTGCGCGTGCTCTCGGACGGGCATTTCTACCGCGTCGGTGGGCACAGCGCCGTCAAGTCCCATGTGCGGGTGATCGCCGCCACTCACCAGCATCTGGAGCAGCGCGTCAAAGAAGGCGTGTTCCGCGAAGACCTGTTTCACCGCCTGAACGTGATCCGCCTGCGCCTGCCTGCGCTGCGTGAGCGGCGCGAAGACGTGCCGATGCTGGCCCGTTTTTTCATGCAACAAAGCGCCAAGCAGCTGGGTGTGGAACCCAAGCGCATCTCGGAGGCAGCACTCAAGCTGCTGGGTGGTTTTGATTTTCCGGGCAATGTGCGCCAACTGGAAAATGTCTGCCATTGGCTGACCGTGATGGCGCCCTCGCAGCTGGTGGAGCCCAAGGACCTGCCGCCTGAGGTGCTGGCCGAATTGGCCACGGCGCCCTCGGCTTCACCTGTCGTTTTACCCGCTGTTTCACCCGCTGTTTCATCCGGCGCAGCGAGCACTGTGGCGCAGGAAGCGGTGCCACCAGTCCGTGTGGCCCCACCGGTGGAGGGTTCGGAGGCCGTTTGGCCAGAGTCCTCCCCGGAACCCGCCATGCTCCCCGCAGGGCTGGGCTGGGCGACGGCAGCGCCCGCCGTGAGCGCGGACTGGCAGCAAGGCTTG
>DAIOEI010000026.1:0-12839 GCA_036746335.1 Hydrogenophaga sp.
GGCGGCGCCAAGAGCAAGAAGGCCGTCACCATCAAGAGCCACCACAACGTCGGCGGCCTGCCCGAGCAGTTGGGCCTGAAACTGCTGGAACCGCTGCGCGATCTGTTCAAGGACGAGGTGCGCGAACTGGGCGTGGCGCTCGGTCTGCCGCACGACATGGTCTACCGCCACCCATTCCCGGGCCCGGGGCTGGGTGTGCGCATCCTGGGCGAAGTGAAAAAGGAATACGCCGACCTGCTGCGCCGGGCCGATGCGATCTTCATCGAAGAACTGCGCTCGACCATCGACCACCCCAGCGGCAAGAGCTGGTACGACCTGACCAGCCAAGCCTTCACCGTGTTCCTGCCGGTCAAAAGCGTGGGCGTCATGGGCGATGGCCGCACCTACGACTACGTGGTCGCTTTGCGCGCGGTGCAAACCAGCGACTTCATGACCGCCGACTGGGCCGAGCTGCCCTATGCGCTGCTCAAGAAGGTGTCCAGCCGCATCATCAACGAGGTGCGCGGCATCAATCGGGTGACCTACGATGTGAGCAGCAAGCCGCCAGCGACCATTGAGTGGGAATGAGTCCGGTACGGCGCTGACCCCGTTCCCTGTCAGGAGAATTCCCATGCGCGCTGTGTTGGGTGTGCTGTCCCTGTTGTTGGCCCTGTGGCTGGTGATGACGCTGGTGCAGCGCCAGTGGGATGCCGTGGCGCCGGTTTCTGCACCAGCCGAGGCGGGGGCGCCAGCGCAGCGGGCGCTGCAAGCACAGCAAGAGGTGCAGCGGGCGTTGGACGCAGCTGCGCAACTGCAGCGCCAGCAGCTCGACGCGGCCGAGGCGGCGGCGCGCTGAGTCTCTCCCGGACCCCATCCATACCCCAAAATGAGCGCTACCGATGCCTTCTTCATGCGTGCCGCGCTGGCCGAGGCCGAAGCGGCAGCGGCGGCCGGCGAGGTGCCGGTGGGGGCGGTGGTGGTGCGCCAGGGCCAGATCGTGGCCACTGGGCGTAACCGGCCGCTGGCCGACCACGACCCGACGGCGCATGCCGAGATCGTGGCCTTGCGGGCGGCGGCGCAGGCCCTGGGCAACTACCGGCTGGACGATTGCGAGATCTATGTCACGCTGGAGCCCTGCGCCATGTGCAGCGGCGCCTTGTTGCATGCGCGCCTGAGGCGGGTGGTGTTTGGTGCTCCCGACACCAAGACCGGTGCGGCCGGGTCGGTGGTGGATTTGTTTGCCCAGCCGCAACTGAACCACCAGACAGTGGTGCAGGGCGGCGTGCTGGCCGACGACTGCGGTGCGCTGCTCAGCGGATTTTTTCAGGCACGGCGCCAGGCGCACAAGCGCGAGGCCCATCCCTTGCGCGACGATGCGCTGCGCACCCCCGATGCCCGCTTTGCCCAGTTGCCTGGCTACCCCTGGGCGCCGCGTTATGTGAGCGATCTGCCCGCGCTCGCCGGGCTTCGCCTGCATTACCTCGACGAAGGGCCCACCGATGCGCCGTGCACCTGGCTTTGCCTGCACGGCAACCCGGCCTGGAGCTATCTGTACCGACACATGATCCCGCACTTTCTTGCCGCTGGCGACCGGGTGGTGGCGCCCGACCTGATCGGTTTTGGCAAGAGCGACAAGCCCAAGCGCGAGTCGGGACACCGCTTCACCTGGCACCGCCAGGTCCTGCTCGAACTGGTGGAGCGCCTTGACTTGCAACGTGTGGTGCTGGTGGTGCAGGACTGGGGCGGCATCCTGGGTCTGACTCTGCCCATGGCTGCGCCACAGCGTTACCAGGGCCTGCTGGTGATGAACACCCTGCTGGCCACCGGCGATCAGCCGCTGCCCGAGGGTTTTCTGGCCTGGCGTCAGATGTGTGCCGACAAGCCCGGCTACGACGTGGGCCGCCTGTTCGGGCGCGGTAACCCGCAACTCAGCGAAGCCGAGCGCCAGGCCTACAACGCCCCCTTTCCCGACCGGGGGCACCGCGCCGCGCTGCGGGCCTTTCCGGCCCGGGTGCCCGAGCAAGCAGACGATGACGGCGCAGCCGTCTCGCGCCAGGCGCGCGACTTTTGGCGCCAGCACTGGCAAGGCCAGAGCCTCATGGCCATCGGGCTGCAAGACCCGGTGCTCGGCGAGCCGGTGATGCAGGCGCTGCATGCGCAAATCAAGGGCTGCCCGCCGCCTTTGCTGTTGCCGCAGGCGGGCCATTTTGTGCAGGAGCACGGCGCCGAGATCGCGCAGCAGGCGCTTGCCACGTTTGCGCGATGATCCTCCTTTCACCGTACCCTGGATTTCCATGAGCCATATCTACATTTACTCACCCTCCAGCGCCGTGCGCGACAAGGCCGCGTTCCGGCGTGGCCTCAAGCGCCTCAAAGCCCTGGGCCACGAGGTGGAGGTGGATCCCGACGCGCTGCGCAGCCACCAGCGTTTTGCGGGAGACGACGCCACCCGCCTGGCCGCGATCGGCCGCGCCGCGGCCAGCGGAGCGGATATCGCGCTGGTTTCGCGCGGCGGCTACGGGCTGACCCGCCTCTTGCCCGATCTGCCCTACAAAGCCTTGGCCAAGGCGGTGGACAAGGGTACCCGCTTTGTAGGCCTGAGCGACTTCACCGCCTTGCAGGCCGCCCTGCTGGCGCGCACCGGCGCCACCACCTGGGCCGGGCCTGCCCTGGGCGAGGACTTCGGCCCGGAAGGCGAGCCCGACGACATCATGGCTGCGTGTTTTGACGACCTGAGCTGCGGGCAAGGGGAGGGCACCGGCTGGCGCCTGCCCGCCAGCGACGCCGGTGCCCTAAGCGTGTTGGGCGCCCGGGCACCCGCTGCGGGCCAGCCCTGGCATGTGCGCGATGCAGTGCTCTGGGGCGGCAACCTCAGCGTGTTTTGTGCTTTGGTGGGCACCCCATACCTGCCCCCGATCCGCAAGGGAGTGCTGTTTCTGGAAGACGTCAACGAGCACCCTTACCGGATCGAGCGACAACTGAGCCAACTGCTGCACGCGGGCATTCTGGCGCAGCAAAAGGCCATCGTTTTGGGTGCTTTCAACCGCTACAAGCTGGTGCCACACGACAAGGGTTTCCAGATGAAAACCGTGGTGGCCTGGCTACGCGCTCACTGCCAAGTGCCCTTGCTCACCGGCCTGCCATTCGGACACGTGCCGACCAAGGTGTTGCTGCCGGTGGGCGCGAAGGTGGATCTGGTCGTTGAGGGTCGGGACGCGCTCGTATTCTGGGGTTGAGCCAGCCCTTGCGCAGCACTGCAAACAAGGGTGTCAAGCGGCCAACTCAGCGCTTGATGCGGCAGGAAGCCACCAGGCTTTTGGGCAGGATGCCTTCAAAAACAGGGGTGAGCCGCTTGACCACTTGCACCGCATGCGCTTCCCCGTGCAACTGACTCAGGACAGCCATCACCTCCGAGCGCGCGTACCACAGCGCCTGGGGATCGCCGTGGTGCTGCAAACGTCGCTGCAGCCGGGGGTTCATCCGGGCGCCTTCGTCACCGAGTGCTTGCAGCAAGGCCGACCGTGCACTCTCCAGCGCTGCGCCCGGCACAGGTTTGCTTTCGCTCCCCAGCACCGCCGACAGGCTGTTGCGCAACACGGGTTTGAACCAACGCATGACACCAACTCCAGGACATCCCCAGTTTTGGGGAAGACAGCCCGACCTTATGTCAATAACGCTGACATCAAACTGACAAACGTCAAGGCAAGACGGGAAGGGATGCCCGACAAACTGCACATACGCTGCCGGGCAGACGGCTTGTCAGGGGGCGGCTCTGAGCCTGTAGGTGATGTGTTGTAATTCCCGCTCCTGAGCTTTTTCCATGGCCGAACTCACGATCGCATTTGTAGACCTCACCGGCAGCGTGTCGGTGTTTGAAACGCTGGGCAATGACCGGGCGGCCAAGGCCGTGACGAAGTTGACGCAGTGGATCGGCTCCGTCGGTCTGGAGCACGATGGCAAGGTGGTCAAGATGCTTGGTGACGGCGTGTTGCTCTCTTTCACCAACAACCGCCTTGCTGTGGAATGCATGAGCCTGATCCAACAGGAACATGCCGAACGCGTGGCGCGATGGCCCAACCGCCTCAAGCTGATGATGCAGATTGGTATGGCGCGTGGGCAGGTTGTGCAGGTGGATGGCGACTGCTTTGGCGATGCGGTCAACGTGGCCTCGCGCCTGAGCGATCTGGCCGGACCCGAGCAGATCCTGGCCACCAGCACCGTGATACGCAAACTGGGAACCCGCAACCCCGCGCGCAGCCGCAGCCTCGGCCCCATGCGCATCAAAGGGCGTGTTGAGCCTTGTGAGGTCTTCCGCATCGAATGGCAGTCGGAAATGCTCTCGGAATTTCTGACGCTGCCTGCCGACCTGCATGCGCTGCGCAAAACCACCGAATCGGTGTTTGGAGGCATCGAGCTGGGCTGGCTGGATGCGAGCCACTCGTTCAACCTGACCGATCTGCCGGTGCGCATAGGCCGCATACCCGAGGCAGATTTCGTCATCAACGACCCCCGCGTCTCGCGCATGCATGCCAGCATCGACATCCGCTCGGGCAACTACCTGCTGGAAGACATTAGCAGCTACGGCACCTGGGTGCGGTTCACCGGCAATGACAATGTGATTTCGCTGCGCCGCCAGGAGTGCCTGTTGCACAGCGATGGCGAATTCGCCATGGGTGCTCCCTTCTCCGACATCAGTGCGCCCACTGTGAGCTTTCGACTGGTTGACGGCCAAATGCTGCTGGGTCACGGTCCCTTGCGCGATTGACCCGCGAAAGGGCTGCCGCGAAGGCGTCGCGCGGCTGACGCGGATTGCGGCTCCGGCGTGGCAACATGCAGTGCTTGGAGGGCTTCTTGATGCGCTGGATTCGCCGACTTTTCTGGACCTTGTTGTTGCTGCTGTTGCTGGTCTGCTTTGGCCTGGCCCTGTACGCGTGGCGCACGCTGCCACAGACCAGCGGCGAACGCAGTTTGCCAGGCCTGATCGCACCCGTGAAAGTGCACCGCGACGCCAGCGACGTCACCCACATCATCGCCAGCGACCCGCGTGACGCCTGGTTCACCATCGGCTTTGTCCACGCCCAGGAGCGCGGTTGGCAAATGGAGTTCAACCGGCGTGTGATGCGCGGCCGACTCTCAGAGGTGCTCGGTGCAGCCACCCTGGATACCGACCGGCTGATGCGCACCCTGGGGCTGCATGCTGCAGCGCAAGCCCAGCTGGCCGGTCTGGACGAAGAATCCCGCGCTGCCCTTGAGGCTTACAGCCGGGGCGTAAACGCGTTTCATGCCCACCGCAGCGAGGCTTTGACGCCGGAGTTCTTGCTGCTGGGCATCGACCCCCGCCAGGAGGCTGCCCAGGGGCGCTATTGGGAGCCGGTGGACAGCGTGGCCTGGTCTCTCATGATGGCGCTGGACCTGGGTGGCAATTGGGGCAACGAAGTCGCCCGTCTGCGCGCTCTGCAGGTGCTGGACACGCCCGCACTGTGGCAGCTGTTTCCACCCTATCCTGGCGAAGCACCGGCTGCCTCGGCCGATCTGGCCAGCCTGTACAGCGCGCTGGGCGTGTACCGGCAAAGCGTCACCAGCACCAGCATCGCGCCCGACGCGGGCGAGCCCTCGGTACAAGCGCGCCTGGCAGCAGATGTGCAAGCCTGGTCGCGCGAGCTGGGCAACATCGAAGGCAAGGGCTCCAACAGCTGGCTGGTCAGCGGTTCGCGCAGTGCCACTGGCCAGCCCTTGCTGGCCAACGACCCCCACCTGGGTCTGAGCGCCCCTGCCATCTGGTACTTCGCCCGGCTTCAGGCTCCCGCTGTGCCCGGTCTTGCAGGCATGGATGTGATGGGTGCAACCCTCCCGGGTACCCCGTTCGTGGTGCTGGGGCGCACACGCGAACTGGCCTGGGCCTTCACCAACACAGGGCCCGATGTGCAAGACACCTACCTGGAGCAACTGGACCCGGCCCAGCCTGGCCGCTACCGGGTGCCCTCGGCCGAGGGCCTGGCCTGGGCAGATTTTGAAACCCGTGAGGAAGTGATTGTGGTGAAAGGGCAGGACGAGGTTCGCCAAACCGTGCGCCACAGCCGCCATGGCCCAGTCATCAGCGACGTACCGGGCCCCACCCAAGATTTGATCGACACCGCCCGTTTCGCCCTGGCCCTGCGCTGGACCGCTCTGGACGCCGACAACCGCAATGTGCGCGCCACGCTGGCCGCCAACCAGGCGCAGTCGGTGCCCGAGTTGCTGGAAGCCTTTCGTGATTTTCATGCGCCGATGCAAAACGTCCTCGCGGCGGACCGACAGGGAAGGGTGGCTTACAAGGCTGTGGGCAAGGTGCCTGTGCGAGCGCCCGAGAACGACATTCGCGGTGTGGCGCCATCACCGGGCTGGGATGCGCGATACGACTGGCGTGGCTGGATTCCCTACGACGAAACACCGCAAGACGATGGCAACAAGGGCTGGATCGCCACTGCCAACCAGCGTATTCACGCCGCGGACTACCCCCATTTCCTCACCCAGGACTGGGCACCACCCTACCGTCAGGAGCGCATCGAGCAAATGCTGGGGCAGACCGCCTTGCACGACCAGCGCACTTTTGTGGCCATGCAGGCCGACGAGTTTTCTGCCGCCACCCTGCGCCTGCTGCCTTACCTTCAACGCACCGCTTCCACCCACCCCCTGGCCGCCGCTGCCCTTGCCACACTGGCGGACTTTGACGGCGTGATGCGCGCCGACAGCGCTGCCCCGCTGATCTACACCGCCTGGATCGACGAGCTCACCCGGGGCGTGATCGGTTCACGCCTCGGTCCAGAACGCTTCGAGGCGGTGTATGGCAAGCGCACTTTCCGCCAGGCCATGGAAGGCATCCTGGAGCGAGACGCCCGGGGCTGGTGTGCAGAGGCAGCCTGTGGCGCAGAGAGCCAGATCGCTCTGGATCGGGCGCTGGACCGGTTGCAGGCCCTGCAAGGTCCTGATGTGAGCCGCTGGCGCTGGGGCGATGCCCACCCCGCCATATCGGTTCACCGCCCGTTCAGCAATGTGGCGGCTTTGGCGCCCTGGTTCGAGGTGCGCACGCCCACCGGCGGCGATCCGTTTTCGCTCAATGTGGGCCAGTACCACCTGGACAAAACCGACGCGCCTTACGCCAACCGCCACGCGGCCAGCCTGCGCGCCATTTACGACCTGGCCGACCTGGACCGTTCGGTGTTCATCTACCAGACCGGTCAGAGTGGCAACGTGTTTTCCGGCCGTTACCGCGACATGAGCGAAGATTGGGCGGCGGTCCGTTACCGCCCGCTGCAAATGGACCCGACGGAATGGGCAGAAACCCTGCTGCTGCGCCCTTGAGCCCACGCCTGCGTGCAGCAGGGCCTGTGTGCCAGGGACTCGTGAAATGCAGCGCCAAGGCCCAGTACCGAGGGCATCATCAGGCGCTGGCGTTCACCTTGGCTTCGCCGCCCGCCGTCAGCCCGCTGCTGGCCAGCGCCACATCGTTGTAACGGCGCGATGCGGCCTCCATCTGGTTGCTCAGCTGAGCGACCAGGGCGCTGAGTTCGCTGCCGCTGATCTGCCCGTCGCCATCGGTGTCGGCCTGTTTGAGCAAGGCCGTCAGCGTGTCGGCCTGGAGAGCGTCTTGCGGTGGCTGCACCTCGCTGCCGGCCACTTGAACAGCTGCAGGATCGCCCGCCACCGGTGCTGCTGTCTGGATGGGCATACCTTGCGTGGGCTGCCACGAAGCGCTTGCCGGTGGCTGGCTGCCACCCAGCGCCGCCAGGGCCAGGGGGTTTTGTTCGCCCCCTTCAGCGCCAGTGCTGATGACCGTGGTGGTGGTGGTTGTGGTCATGCTCACCACCGTGCCTTCGGGAATTCCGAACTCGGCGCGCGAGATCATGCCATCGCCATCGGTGTCCAGTTCGGCAAACCGGGCCTCATCGCCCCGATTTTGCACAAAGGCCTGCGTGCCAGCACTGGGCGCAAACAGGTTCTGTATGGCCTTGCCCATTTCAGAAGCATTGAGTGATCCATTGCCGTCGGCATCGGCTGCCGTGAACAGTCCACCGGCGCTTTCTCCAAAGTCGATGCCGTACTTGCCCGAGATTTTGTCCAGCGCGGCCTGGAACTCGCTCTTGTCCACACCTCCGCTGCCGTCAGCGTCCATTTTCTGGACGGCTTTTTCCTGGTAGCGCGTGGCCATGGCCGCGACGATGGAGTTCAACAGGCCGCCGGAGCCGGCGCCGAGCGATTCCTGGATGCTCATGATGGTTCCTTGATGGATGCAGGCAGGTGCCTGCGGTCAGCGATGCGTGATATTCACGCAAACAGCCCTTCACCAAGCGCATCAACAACAGGGTTTCTTGGCCGCTGTTTGAGCGAACGAGCGAGCTCGTTGGCCCTATTTGAGCTTGCCCGAGAGGAACTGGCCCAGCCGCTCGGAGCGCGGGTTGGTAAGCACCTCGCGCGGATGGCCTTCCTCTTCGATCAGCCCCTGGTGCAGAAACAGCAGGTGGTTGCTGACCTCGCGGGCAAAACCCATTTCGTGTGTGACCACCACCATGGTGCGGCCTTCTTCGGCCAGCGTGCGCATGACGCGCAGCACTTCGGTGACCAGCTCCGGGTCGAGTGCACTGGTGGGCTCGTCAAACAGCATCACCTCTGGCTCCATGGCCAGCGCCCGCGCAATCGCCACACGCTGCTGCTGCCCGCCCGACATGTGGGCCGGGTATTTGTCTTCCACGCCTTTGAGACCCACTTTGTCCAGGTATTTGCGCGCGGTGTCGACCGCTTCAGCCTTGGCGCGACCGAGCACATGCATCGGTGCCTCGATCACGTTTTCCAGCACCGTCAGGTGCGACCAGAGGTTGAAATGCTGGAAGACCATCGCCAGCTTGGCGCGGGCGCGCTGCAACTGCTTTTCATCAGCGGCCTTGAGCATGCCGTCTTTGGCGGTGACCAGTTTGAGTTCTTCACCGGCCACCACGATGCGACCATGCTGCGGGCGCTCCAGCAGGTTCATGCAACGCAGGAATGTGGACTTGCCGGAGCCGGAAGAACCGATGATGCTGATCACATCACCCGCTTGGGCCGACAGCGAAATGCCCTTGAGCACCTCGTGGGAGCCGTAGCTTTTGCGGATGTCCAGAGCGTCGAGTTTGGTGGTCATGGGCGGGGCGGGTGGTAGATCCGCAGGGAGTTCTGGGTGTTCATGGGCTGAGCAGATCGCCGCTGCGGATCGGCTGATGACCTGCGACGCGGCACAGTTCCAGCCCGGTGGTGGCCCAGCGCAGGTTGTGGCGGGCATAGACCAGACCGTCTGTCACGGCGTTCAGCCGCGTCTCCTGATCCGACAAGGGGTCGATCAGCGTGACCAGCAGGTCGCCGGTTTGCACACGGTCGCCAGGGCTCACCGCAAACACGATGATCCCTGCATGCGGTGCCACCACGGCTTGTGTGCCAGCCAGTGGAGTGGCCTGGCACAAGGGTGCGGGCATGCCCACATCCCCACAGCCAGAGAGCACACCCGCCTGGCACAAGAAGCGCAGTATGGCCTGCGCGTCCTGGCGCGCAAGATGGCCGGATACGTCGGCCTGGCCCCGCAGTTCCACCGTGGTACTGGCGCAGGCCAGCGGAACCGGAAAGCGCCCTTCAAAATGGGCTTGCAGGCGCCACCAGGGGCCCGAAAGCGCTTCGTCGAACGAAATCAGCGGGCCCGAACCGCGCGCCCACAGCACCGCTTGTGCCCCCAGGCTTTGCGCCAGAGGCATGAGGGCGGGCAGCATGGGCTGCTCGATGTACAGGTGCATCACCGCTTCAAAGTCGCAGTGCAGGTCGAGAACAAAGTCTGCGTCACAAGCCAGGCGCATGAGCGTCAGGCGCTGGCTTTGCAGCTCGGTCTGAGGCTGTTGTGCGTCGAGCCATTCGTGCATGGCCCGGCGGATCGTGGTCTGGTTGGCGCTGGCATCCGGGCCGAGCCGGTCGGCCAGCGTGTCTTTGAGCAGCCCGAAAAAATCCGGGTAATGGCGGTTGAAGTTCTCCATGCCGCCCAGCTCAAACCGGCCCACCTGGTGGTGCAGCAAGGTCTGGGAGAGGCCGATGGGATTGGCCAGCGGCACCAGCACGATCTCCCCCTTCAACTCGCCAGCGGCCTCGGCGGCCGTCAAGGTCTTGCGAAGTTCGTGTGCGACCAGCATGCCCGGCAATTCGTCCGCATGCAGGCTCGCCTGGATGTAGACCTTGGGCCCACTGCAGGGCGAGCCAAAGTGGAGACTCGTGAGCGTGCGCTGTGTACCGAGCGAGGGCGAGAGGAGGGCGTGTTGAACGGCTTGCACCTGATGCGTACTCAGTGGGTGCGGGGTTTCAGATAGGCCAGAAAGCGCCGCTCCAGCAGGCGGAACGCATACACCAGCACAAAGGTCAAAACGAAGTACAGCACCGCCACCACAATAAAGGGCTGGAAGGCCAGATAGTAGGTTTTGTAAATCGCGTAGGCGGCGTTGGTCAAGTCGTACAGCGCGGGCACCACACTGGCCAAAGAGGTGGCGTGCAGCATCATCACCACCTCGTTGGAATAGCCGGGCAGGGTGCGCCGCAACGCACTGGGCAGCACCAGCCGGAACATCATGCTCCAGTGGCCAAAGCCAGCGGCCTGCGCCGCTTCGATTTCACCGGCAGGTGTTTCCTTGATCGCGCCAGCGAGCATTTCCACCGTGTAGGCGCAGGTGTTGAGCGTGAAGGCAAACACGGCACAGAAAAATGGGTCTTTGAACCAGGTCCAGGGCCAGGTGGTGTCCCACAGGTTTTGCACCCATTCCAGCTGCGCGATGCCGTAGTAAATGAAATAGACCTGAATCAGCAAGGGCGTGCCGCGCACTACATAGGTGAAGAGCCAAACCGGCTTGGACAACCAGGGGTTGCGCGAAACCCGCAACAGTGTCAGAGGCAGGGTGAGCAGGGCGCCCGCGATCAGGCTGATGATCAGCAGCTCCAACGTGGCGATCAGGCCCGTGCCATACAACGCTAGGTTCTGGGGCTCAAAAATGATGGCGAATTTGTCCATCAGATGTTGCCGCGCTTGACGCCTACCGAATACCTCGCTTCGGCTTTACGCAAAAGGTACAGGCTCACGCTGGTGATCATGAGATACAGGAAACCGGCGAATGCCATGAAGATGATGGCGGCGCCAGGAATGTCGCCGCGTGCAGCTGCGCCGGCCTGCTTGGCCAGGTTGGTGATGTCGGCCAGGCCAATCACCGATACAAGTGCTGTCGCCTTGAGCAGTACCAGCCAGTTGTTGGTGAAACTGGGCAGCGCAAAACGCACCATTTGGGGCAGTACCATCCGCCGAAAGGTGTAGAACCGGCTCATGCCGAAAGCCCAGCCCGCTTCCGACTGGCCTTTGGGCACACTCATGATGGCGCCGCGAAAGGTTTCTGTCATGTAGGCGCCGTACACAAAACCAATCGTCAGCACGCCGGCCACAAACGGGTCGATCTGAGGGCCGCGCCGATAACCGAGGGCTTCTGCAATGTCATTGACCAGAATCTGGCCGCCGAAATACAGCAGCAACATCCACACCAGATCCGGCACGCCCCGGATCACGGTGGAATAAATGTCACCCAGCCAATTGAGTGAACGGTAGGGCGAAAGCTTGGCAGCTGCCCCTGCCAAGCCCAGGGTGATGGCCACCACCAGTGCCCCCAGAGAAACGCCGATCGTGACCAGCAACCCTTCGAGGATGCTCAGCAGATAAGGCGTCATGGCGGCCATGGTGGCAAGGCCGATCAAGACCCCCAGATGTCCACACCGGGTACGTGTTTTTCGGCCAGTTCGTTCCACTTGCCGCTGGCGCGGATGGATTCAATGGCCGTGTTGAGCGCATCACGCAAGGCGGTGTCGTCCTTGCGCAGGGCCACACCAGCACCAGAGCCGAAGTATTTGTCATCAAACTCGACCGGAATGCGGCTGCCGGCACAAGCGTAGCCCTGGCCGTCAGGCGTTGAGAGGAAGCCTCCACCGACTTCCACCACGTCGGCCACTGTGCCGTCCAGGCGGCCGGACTTGATGTCCAGGTAGACCTGATCTTGTGCATCGTAGGGAACGATGGTCGCGCCAGCGGGCTGCAGTTCACCCATGGCATATTTTTCCTGGGTGGAAGCCTTGAGCACGCCAAGCTTCTTGTCTTTGAAGTTGCTCGCTTCCGCACCCAGGTTCAGCTCGGCCTTGACCACCACGCAGGAAGGCGTGTTGTAGTACTTGGAAGTGAAGTCCACCGCCTGCTTGCGCTCTTCGGTGATGGACATGGAAGAGATGATCACGTCGTACTTCTTCGCCAGCAGGCCAGGAATCATGCCGTCCCAGGCTTGCTCGACGAAAACACAGTTGCTCTTGAGTTCTTCGCACAAGGCCTTGGCCACATCGACATCAAAACCGGCAAGTTCGCCGGTTTCGGTTTTATAGGTGAAGGGCTTGTAAGTGGCATCCACCGCGACCCGCAGTTCGGGCCAAGGGCTGGCGGGTGCTGCGGCGCTTGCAGGAGCGGGAGCTGCGGCAGGCGCGGGCGCCTCGGACTTGCCACAGGCCACCAACATGGCGGCAGACAACAGGGTAATGGGGAAAAGCGATGTTTTCATCTGGGTGTTTTCACGTGAAGTGTGGGGTACGGGTCCTGCGCCCTGAAAGGTACACGATTGTAGGTGCGCCCAAAGAGCCCAGAGGCCCAGGCGGACTGGTGTTTCCACCGATCTCTGGACCTTAGATCGATCATGAAGCAAGTTATAGGCCTGACGCTGTCGCTTCTGTTTGGTGCGTGAGTGCAATCGGGCCGTCCCACCTTGATCTTGTTAAACTTAACATAAGATACATCGTGGAAT